>JAYUCM010000342.1:0-7590 GCA_043740355.1 Acidobacteriota bacterium
ATCGACCGGTACGAGCAGGCCTTGAAAATCAAGCCGGACGCCGTGCAGGTGCACAACAATCTGGGAAATGTGCTGGAGCGGACGGGCCGCCACGCGGAGGCGATCGAGCAGTACGAGCACGCCCTCGAGATCAAACCGGATTTCATCGATGCGCACTTCAATCTCGGGCTGGCGTTCGAGCAGGCCGGCCGACTCGCCGAGGCCGTCGGGCAGTTCGAGCGGGCCCTAGCCTTGGCGCGCTCCGCCAACCTGACGGCGATCGTCGAAAGGATCGAAGCGCGCCTGGCGCCCTACCGCGACCGCGCTCCGGTTCCGGCGGAGGCCGGCCGCTGATCGTGGATGCGAAGCACCAGCTGGCGGTAGGCGCGGAGCACCTCGGCATCGGCGATCTGCGCCTGGGCGCGCCGCTCGACGATCTGTTCGACCGGCGTCCCCTGCTCTTCGAGCTTCCGGGCGAGGGCGAGCTCGCGCTCGACGTCGGAGCGGAAGCCGGACCAGCTGCCCCACCCGGCCGTGAGCTTCCCGTTGACCATGAACGAGGGGGTGTTCTGTGCCCCTAACCGATCGGCCGCAGCGGCCTCGCTGCGGGCCCGGGCGTGAAGTGCGGGAGAGGCGCAATCGCTCTTGAATCGAATCATGTCCAACCCGAGCCGCTCGGCGTAGCGGGCAAGGCTCGCCGGGTCGATGGCGGCCTGATTGCGGAACACCTCGTCGTGGAATTCCCAGAACTTCCCCTGGTGTTGCGCGGCGAGAGAGGCGACGGCGGCGTCCTCGGCCTGCTTATGATTGGCCAGCGGGCGCTGCCAGAACTCGACGCGCACTTCGCCGGGAAACTCCTCGGCGATCTGTACCGTGGCATCCGCCGAGCGCCGGCAGACCGGGCATTGGAAGTCGCTGAAGACGGTCACGAGCACCTTGGCGGGGAGCGGACCGAGGGCCGGGGGAACGTCGACGTCCGTGCTGGCGAACACCTTGCCGCTCTTCACACGGGCGGGAGAATCGGCGGGGTTCTGGGAAATGGGCGCGGGGGTGGCCTGGTCCGCGGCGCAGACGACCCCGGAGACCAGAACCGCCGCGACCGCCCATCGCTTCATGTCCATGGGAACACCTCGCGCAAGAGTCTACGTTGCTTCACAGCGCCCGCCACCTTGTGATAAAGGGGACACTCCCCTTAATCGCAAGGGGGTGAGCTCTGGGCACCGAACCGATCCTGATCGACGCACCTGCCGAGGACCACGACGGGATCCTCCTGGAGCGCGTCGCCCGGTGGGCCCGGGAGGGACCCGTCTCGTTTCTCCGCGTCAACAAGCCGGTCTGGCGGTTGGAGGTCATCCGCCACGGCGCCGGAACCCTGGCGCAAGACGCGGCGGACGCCGTCGCCGACAGCGCGCTGGTGCTCGGCTTTCTGGCACAGGAGCGGGACGGACGGCTGCCCCGCCCGCGCCGCGAGCTTGTCCTTCGGGCCATGCGCCGCATCGCCGATGCACTCGCCTTGACGCGCGAACAGCGGCTGACGCTGCACCGCGAAGGCTACGTGTGGGCCGTCGAGCTCGGACGGTGGGACGACGCGGGGATCGCGGCTCTCGAGGCCCGCTTTCTCGCGCTGCGCGATGGAATCGACGCCCTCCTCGAGTCACCCTGCGACCGAGAGAGCGAGAAACGTTGGCTGCAACTCGCGCGCAGCGCCGACCGTTCCGAGGGCGCAATCGATCGGGCGCGACAGACGATCGGCCGCCACGCGAATCGGCTCGGCGTGTTTGCCGAGGCCGAAGCGATCCTTCATTATTTCCTTTTCCGGCTCGACGAGGATCGAGGGCACGCGTAGCACGGTGGCCGCGAGCTTGTTGATCGCGGAGCAGCAAGTCACTCTGCGGACTCAGTTTGCAAGCGAAACTCCGTGTACGCCGTAGGCGTGCCGGACCGAATTAGCGTCGGATTCAATTTTTCGAATTTCGCGCGAGCGGTCACGCGTCAGGCGGTCCGGCGGTTTGCCACGTCGTGACCGCTGGATCGATAGGACCCGACGCTAATTCGGTCCGGCACCGCGGTCCGCGGGAGATGGTTGTTGCGCCGGCGGGAATTCCGAGTTGCCCTCGGGGATCAACAAGCTCGCGGCCACCGTGGAAGGCAAGGTACAATTCCACGAAGGAGGATCCGACATGAGAGACACCTTGCCGCCGGTTCTGAACTTGGAAGTCGAAGAGATTGAAACCCGCGAGCGCGGGGGTGGGTGCTCGACGTCGTCCAGCACGTCGCGTCTTTGCACTTGTCCTTGCCGCTACACGACGACCATCGCCGCCCAAGCACAGAATTAGCCGGCCCGGCCGGGGGGAGGATCGCTCCTCCTTCCGGCCGCACGCACCCTATCCCCGCCACGACGATGCCCGCCGACGAATCCTGCCTCTACACGCTGATGCATGCGCCTCGGGAAAACCACGAGAGGCTCCTGCGCGAATTCGTGATCCCGGTCGCCCGCGAGCTGCGCGACGCCTCCGAGCTCGATTGCCTCTTCTTCGCCCGCTACAGCGTCCCCGACTGGCAGCTGCGCTTTCGCGTGCTCGGCCGCACTTCGTGGGTCGACGGCCCCGTGAAACGGCGGATCGACGAGGCGCTCTTACCGGTGCGTGAATCGGGGCTCGTCGACGAGGTCGAGTTCGCGACCTACCAGCGCGAGTGGGAACGGTACGGCGGCGAGCGCGGGATGCACCTGGCCGAGAAGATCTTTCTCCACGATTCGCTCGCCGGCCTCGACTTGATCGATGCCGAGAGCCGCGGCGCCCTCGCGAAGACGAGACGCGAGTACAGCCTGCTGTTCGTCGAGAGGTTTCTCGACCTCATGGGGTTCGACCGCGACACGCGGATCGCCTACTACGCCTTCGCGCACTCGTGGCCGATCACGGACGGCACCTGGAACGAGGCCGACCTCCAGGCGCTCGACGTCAAGTTCGAAGCGCTCGAACCCGGCCTCGTCGATCTTCTCCGCGGCGACCAAAGCGGCAACCCGGCGTTGCAATGGGGCGGAGAGGAGCCGGCGGGCATCGCGGCCAGGTGCCTCGACGCCTGCCGTCCTTACGTCGATGAATTGAAGGCGCGCCACAGCAGCGGCACGATCGAGCAAGACCTCGTGAACCTGGCGTGGTCGTACACGCACATGCACTGCAACCGCCTGGGGATCGACGCGATGCCCGAGGCGATCCTGCGCTACTTCATGTGGCGGCTCTACACCGGCGCCTCGCTTCCGGCCTGACCAGAAAGGCCGCGTGACGAGCCTCCTGCTCCTTCGCCACGCGACGCGCCCGTTCGCGTCGCTCGCTCCCTATTGCGGGACACGCGCCTCGGCCGCGGCCCTTGCGCTTCAAGACGTGGAGGCCCGGATCGGGCGCGAGCAACAGCCGCTCGAGAACGCGCTCCACGCCGCCGCCGGGCCCAAGGTCGAAGCGCCGAACGGAGAGGCCGCGCGCACCCGCCTGGCGATCCTCGCGGTGAAACGCGCGGTGCACAACGGGCGAATCTGGCGCGACGGCGACCTCGACGCCGCGTCTCCGGGTCTTGCGCCCGCGGTCGTGCAAGCGCTCGCCGAAAACCGGCACGCGCTCGCAGCGCAAACGGCGGCAGCCGCCGCATGGGAGGAGGCTTTCCTCGCCGAGCTCGACGCGGGGCGCCGCGCGATCTCCGCTTCCGTGCTCGATCCGCTGGTTTCCTTCGGCATCGCGCTCGCCGGACGATCGATGTTCGCGAAGATCCGCGCTCTAGCCGAGGGCGAACCGGCGGCGTGGGGGCACGGCGAGCGGCACGTTGCCGCCAAGGCCCTCGCTTACATCGCGCGGTTCGCGACGAAGACGAGCCCCAACTCGGTCTTCTGCGCGACGGCCGTAGCGCAAGGCGAGGGCGATCGTGCGACGATCGCGGGCGGACCCCACATCTCGCGTCAGGATCTGATCTTGAACGTCGCGGAGTCGCGCAAGGTGGCCTGCGTCTTGGCCTTCGACCCGGCGGCGGAGGCGGCGGTTTTTCCCCGCCCCAATCCCACGCTGCGCGAAGAGGCCGGCGCGTTCGTCTACTGGAAGTTCGCTTCGCCTCGGAACGCGACCGACGACGAGTCGTTCTCGCGCGTCAAGGACCACCCCGTGCTTCGAGCGGTCCTCGAGGAATCCGCCGCGGGAATTTCCCTCCCCGAGCTGCGCAGGCGCGTCGCCGCGCGTTGCCAGCTCGCCGAGGCGGACCTCGGCCCGTTCCTTCGCCAGATGATCGAGCGCGGCGTCCTGATCGGAGAGATCGAGATCCCCTACAACGAGAGGCGCCCGCTCCGCTGCGTCGCCGCGCGCGCTCGCGATGCGGGATGCGAGGCGCCTTGGATCGCGCCGGCGCTCGCGATCGAAAACGACGTCGATCGCCTCGCCGGCCTTCGACCCTCGGAGCGGGATTCCGAGATGGCGCGCGTCGAAGCGGCGCTTTCCGCGCTCCCGCGCGGGCGCCCGATCAAGACCGACGAGCTGTACCGCCTCGACGCGGCCTCAGGCCTGGCGGTCACGCTGCCGGCCTCCGTGCTCGTCGATCTGCGCGAGGGGTTGCGGCCCTACGCGCGGCTCTTCGCGACGCTCTACCCGGCACACCGCTACATGCAGGGATGGGTCGACCGTTTTCTCGACCGGTTCCCGAAGGACCGAGACGTCGAGCTGATGGACGTCTACCGGGCGCTGACCGAGCAGGGCGACACCTATCGCCCCGCGGCGTTCCCCGAGCCGGCCGCGGGCGGCTCGACCGACGCCGAGCTGGGAATGCACGCGATGGCCGCGGTGCGCGATTACCTTGGCGCCGCGGCGCGGAAGGCGGAGCCCGGCACGTCGATCGCCCTCGACGACGCGGCGCTCTTGCGGCTGGTGCCGCAGGCGCCGGACCCCACGTGGGCGTGCGGCGTGCTCTTCCAGGTCGCGGCAGCCGATGCGGAGGCGATCACGAGGGGCGAGCACCTCCTCGTGCTCAACGGGATCTTCCACGGCGCCGGGTTGTCGCTGTCGCGCTTCGCCCATCTTCTCGGGGGGGAGCGCGAGGACGACGCGAACCCGATCGTGCGTGAGCTGCGCCGGGCGTGGTCGGTCCTCGATCGACCCGGTGCGATCGTCGCGGAGCTCACCTACAACCACGGAGGCCGGACCGCGAACGCCGGCTTGCGCCCCGCGATCTTCGCGCACGAGATCGAGCTTCCCGGGGATCGCGCCTCGCCGGGGGTGCAGGTCCACGGACTGCGCGACCTGGTCGTCCGCTTCGACGGACGAAGCGATCGATTCGAGGTGCGGCTGGCGCGCGACGGAACCGAGGTCATCCCCGTCATCAACAGCGGCGTCAACCCGGTCGGCTTCGTGTCGTTCCTGGTCGCGATCGGCGAGCAGGCGCTGCAGCCCATCGGCTACTTCCCGGGATTCGACGTTCCGGGAGTGACGCATTGGCCGCGCATCGTCTCCGGGCGGCTCGTGCTCTTCCGCGAGCACTGGCTCTTTCGGAAGGGCGAGTGGCCCGAGCCGCCGGTGCGCGGCGACGACCTCGTCGCGTTCGCTCGCCAGACGCTGTCGTGGCGTGCGCGCTGGCTCCTTCCACGGCACGTTTTCGTGCACTCGTCGAAGGAGCCCAAGCCGCGGTACGTCGACCTCGAATCCGGGGTGTTCCTCGACCTCCTGCGGCGCGATCTCGCGGCGCTCTCCGGCGAAAGCGAGGGGACGCTCCACCTGACGGAAATGCTCCCGGGGCCCGACGACCTCTTCGTCCATGACGATCGCGGGGGCTTCGCTTCGGAGTTTCTCGTCCAGATGGACGACGGACCGGTAAGATCGCCCCGATGACGACGCGCCACGACGCCTACCGCAGCCTCGCCCGCCATTACGACGTGCACGGATGGGATTGGTACGCCCGGACGTTCGGCGCGCGCCTGATCGCGCTGCTTTGCGAGCGCGGCCTGCGTGCCGGGGCGTCGATCTTGGACGCCGGCTGCGGGACGGGGAGCCTCGCGCTGCTGCTCGCCGCCGAGGGTTTTCGCGTGACCGGCGTCGATTACTCCCCCGAGATGATCGCGCGGGCCCGGGCGAAGGACGCGTCCGGCACGGTCGATTGGCGCGTGGGCGACATCACGGCGCTGAACCTCGATGCGACGTTCGACGCCGTCGTCAGCGTCGCCGACGTCTTCAACCACTTCGAAACCCTCGACGATTGGGAGTCCGCGCTTCGAAGCCTCGGCGCCCATCTCCTTCCGGGCGGACTCGTCTTCGTGGACGCGATGACCTGCCGCGGCCTCGAGCGGATGGACGTCCAGTCGGTGCAAGAGCGCGACGGCGTCACCCTGATCTTGGCGATCGTCTACGAACGCGCCGCCCGCCGTTCGACGCTGAAGGTGGTCTCGTTCGCGCAGACTTCGCCCGGCTCTTACGTCTACGAGCGCGCGCAGGAGACGATCACGGAATGGGGCCAAGCTGCGACGGACGTGATGGCGCGTTTCGAGCGCGCCGGATTCACCGGCGTCGAACGGGTGTGGGCGACGACCGACGCTCCCGAGGACGCCGATCGCATGACGCTCGTCGCCAGGCGCTGATCGAGAATGCCCGATCTCGTGCATGCGAGCGATCGCGCTCTTCTCGTCGTGTTCGACGACGCGATGACCCAGGCTTCGGGCCGCGACGTGCGCGTCCTCCACGCCTGGCTTCGCGAGGATCCGCCGGAAGCACTCGTCGACATCAGCCCGGCGTACGCGACGCTCCTGATCCGCTACGATCCGCTGCGCTGCGACCCCGATGGATTCGCGCGCGAGATCGCCCGCAGGGCCGAAAGCCTCTCGGACCGGCCGGAACCGGCGGCACGATCGTTCACCATTCCCGTGCGCTACGGCTTGGCTCACGGCCCGGATCTCCCCGAGGTGGCGAAGGTCACCGGTCTTGGCCAGGACGAGATCGTCGCCGCGCACGCTGCGGCGGACTACGAAGTTCGATTCATCGGCTTTTCTCCGGGGTTCCCGTACCTTGCCGGGCTGCCGGAACGGCTCTACACGCCGCGCCGCGAGGCGCCGAGACGGCACGTCCCGGCCGGGAGCGTCGCGATCGCCGGCGCGCAGGCCGGGATCTACCCCTGCGGTTCCCCGGGAGGCTGGAACGTCATCGGCCGCACCGACTTCATTCTCTTCGATCCCGCGCGCAGCCGGGGCGCGATCCTCGCCCCGGGCGATCGCGTCCGGTTCGTCCCGGCAAAGAGCGGCTCGTGAATGCCATCCGGGTCGAAGCGCCGGGATTCCTGACGACGGTGCAGGACCTCGGGCGGCCCGGCCACGCCGCCGCCGGCGTGTCGGCGTCCGGCGCCGCGGACCCGCTCGCCTTGAGGATCGGGAATCGTCTCGTCGGAAACGTCGACGGTGCGGCGGCGCTCGAGATGACGATGGTCGGAGGATCGTTCCGGTTCGAAGCGGACGGCGTTTTCGCACTCGCGGGGGCCGACACGGGAGCGCGGCTTGGCAATCGCCCGGTCGTACCCTTTCGACCCTACCCGGTCGAGAGCGGCGAGACGCTCGTCTGCACCGCGTTGCGCGGCGGCGCGCGCGCCTACCTCTGCGTT
>JAYUCM010000343.1:0-3126 GCA_043740355.1 Acidobacteriota bacterium
CTCCCATTGAGTCATTCGCATATTGCGAATGACTCAATGGGAGACCTGACCCCAATCTCAAGAGACCTGACGCCGTGCCTTCAGACCAACCGGATGTACTCGAACTCGATGGGCTGCCCCTTGACGCCGCGCTCGGGCGCGGCGATCCAGTTCGCCATCTTTCCGAGCTCGAGCACCGGGAGCATCAGGCTCTTGACGTAAACCCGGTCGGCCTCGTTCGGGAGCCAATCGTCCTTCCGGCGTTCCCACTCCCCGGCCGAGATCTGGCTACCGACCGGATCGAAGTGATGGCCGGCGTAAATCCCCATGGTCCGGTTGAATCGCCGGCTGGGGAGCGTGATCGTGTAGCTCACGCCGGCTTCCGCGATCATCCGATTCCACCGGTCCACGCCGCGCTGGTTGTCGTCGATATAGGCGTCGCGAAGCACCTCGTTCATGGCGTTCCGTAGGGGAACGTCGCGCTCCGTCAAGCGGCCGTCGTCGATGATCGGGATTCTGTAGGTCGCGTGCAAGGCGACGTGATCGCTGAACTGCTCCTCGTGCTCACGCCCCTTCAGCCCCGACGCGAAGTAGTCGGCGGCGTTCGTCGAGATCTCGCCGCCGAACAGGTCGAGGCTCGACGAGTACCAGTGGTTGACGTACTTCTGGACCGTGTCGAGATCGATCCCGCCCTGATGGCGCACGTCCTCGTTCGGATCCTTCTTCATCAGGTCGCAGGCGCGCTTCACGACGCGGCCGACCCCGCTCTCGCCCACGAACATGTGGTGGGCTTCCTCGGTCAGCATGAAGCGCGTCGTTCGCGCCAGCGGATCGAATCCACTCTCCGCCAAGGCGAGCAGCTGGTACTTGCCGTCCCGGTCGGTGAACATCGTGAACATGAAGAACGAGAGCCAATCCGAGATCGGCTCGTTGAATGTCGACAGGATACGCGGCTTGTCGACGTCACCCGAGCGGCGCTCGAGCAAATCCTCCGCCTCCTCGCGGCCGTCGCGGCCGAAGTAGGCGTGGAGCAGGTAGACCATCGCCCACAGGTGCCTTCCTTCCTCGACGTTGACCTGGAATAGGTTGCGGCAGTCGTACATCGACGGCGCCGTATTGCACAGACGGCGCTGCTGCTCGACGCTCGCCGGCTCGGTGTCCCCCTGCGTCACGATGATGCGCCGCAGGGCGTTGCGGAATTCTCCCGGGATTTCCTGCCAGGCGGCGTTGCCGAGGAAATCCCCGAAGCCGATTCTGCGGTCGTGCTCCGGAGGAGTCAGGAAGATCCCCCACTTGTAGTCGGGCATCTTGACGTAGTCGAAGTGAGCCCATCCTTTGGCGTCCACCGAGATCGCGGTGCGCAGGTAGATCTCGTTGGCCTGGAAGTCCGACGGGCCCGCCTCGTGCCACCACTTGAGGTAGTCCGGCTGCCACTTTTCCAGAGCCCGCAAGAGCCGCTTGTCCTGCGACAGATTGACGTTGTTCGGGATCTTCTCGTGGAGCTGCATCAGGTTCTCCTGAAGTCGAAGACGGGACGCTCGGGTTTTCCGTAAAGGGTCAACGCACCCGTCGGGCCGACGGCGTTCGGGCGCTGGAAGATCCAGTTCTGCCACGCGGACAATCGGGCGAAGATCTTGCTGTCGCCCGTCTCTCCCCCCGGAAAGCGGAGCGACGCTTCCATACCGGTGAGCGCGTCCGGCGAGAGGCTCACCCTCTCCTCGATGGCGACGCGGACCTCGTCGAAGTAGTCGATGTCGTCGGCGACGACGGTCACGAGGCCGGCCTCCTCCGCGTCCGTCGGGTCGTACACACGCGGCGCCTCGGCAATCCGCGTCGCCTTGTCGGCATCGCCGAAGAAGCGCACGTCGAGGCGGGTCAGCCCGTGCGTCATCGGATAGGCGCCTCCGTTCAGCGGGGAGACCGCGATCGCCGAAGGCCGGTCCTTGTCGTAGAGCATGTAGGAGCGGTCGGCGGCGAGCGCGATCTCGAACAGCGTCCCGGCGAAGCACGAACCCGGCTCGATCAACGCGAAGAGCGAGCGGGCGGTGAGGTCGAGCCTCCGGAGCGTGCGGGCGACATACGATCGGACTTCGTCGACGAACCAATCGCCGGCGTTCTCCTCGAGAACCGCGTCCAAGGCGAGACAGGCCGCGACGTCCCCTTCGGTGCGAAGAAGGACGAGGCCGATCTCCTCTTCGTTGTGCCGCAGCGTGAGAAGCGCCTCGTCGAGCTCGCGAAAAGCCGCGAGGGGCCACCACGACGCGCCCAGCGCGCGGATGTCCGAAACGGATCGCGGCAGACCGGCCGCCGGTCCTCGGAGCGTGAGCGTCGCGGTGCGCTGGTCGCGGTCGATCGCGAGGGTCACGTGTTCCCAGCGTATCGTGTCCCCTTCGTGCTTGCTCGCGATGGGCGTCAGCTGCACCCCCTGCGCGGCGCGCGCCGGGGAGGACGCGGCGAGGGTGCTCGCCCGGCGCAGGACGGCCTCCTCGAACCGGCTCTTGGTCGCCACCTCGTCCACGAGATTCCAAGCGACCGCCCGCTTCCCCTTCACCCCTTCGGCCATCGTGCAGAACATGTCGGCCAAGTCCCGGCGGACCTTCCGCTTGTCCACTAGGCGCGTCAGACCGCCCGTTCCGGGAAGCACGCCCAGAAGCGGTACCTCGGGAAGACTGACGGCACTGTTCCCGTCATCCACCAGAACGATTTCGTCGCACGCGAGCGCCAGTTCGTACCCTCCTCCGGCGCACACGCCGTTCAACGCCGCCAGGTACTTCTGCCCCGAGCGCAGGGAGGCGTCCTCGATCGCCAGGCGCGTCTCGTTGGTGAACTTGCAGAAGTTCACCTTGAACGCGTGCGACGAGCTCGCGAGCATGTTGATGTTCGCCCCCGCGCAGAACACGCGTGGGAGAGCGCTGGTGACGACGACACAGCGCACCTCGGGGTGCTCGAAGCGGAGGCGTTGCACCGCATCGGACAGCTCGAGGTCGACGCCGAGGTCGTAGGAGTTGAGCTTGAGGCGGTAGCCCGGCCGAAGTGGGTGGTCCTCTTGAACGGCCATCACGAGAGTGGCCTGAGACCCCTCAATCGTGAGCTTCCAATGGGCGTAGGTATCGGGCGAGCGCCCGAATGTAATTGGCTCCAGGCGGG
>JAYUCM010000344.1:0-7539 GCA_043740355.1 Acidobacteriota bacterium
GCGGACCGTCGAGGGCTACCCGACGCCGGAATCGCTGAACGAGGCCGCTCCGGCGAACCCGGTCGTGCTCAAGCACGCTTCGGGGCACGCGGTCATCGCGAACGACGCGGCGCTTCGCGCTGCAGGAATCGGGCGCGGGACAAAGGACCCGCCCGGCGGCCGGATCGTCCGCGACGCCGCGGGGAACGCGACCGGCGTGCTCCTCGAGACCGCGGCCGAGCTCGTGACGCTGGCGATGGACCACGCGCTCGACCGGCGGGCGCCCGCGGAGATCGACGCCGAGACCGTTCGCGCCGTCGAGCTTGCTCAGGACGAATGCCTGTCCAAGGGGATCACGACGTTCGAGGACGCCGGCTCGACGTTCGCCACGATCGACCGGCTCCGGAAGATGGCCGAGGATGGGCGGCTCCGGATGCGGCTCTGGGTCATGGTGCGCGACGACAACGTCCTGCTGCAAGAGCGCCTCCACGCGTACCGGTTCGACGGCTTAGGGAACGGCTTCCTCACGGTGCGCGCAGTCAAGCGGCAGATCGACGGCGCGCTCGGCTCGCGCGGCGCGTGGCTGCTCACGCCCTATGCCGACGATCCGTCGACGTCGGGCTTGAACACCGAGCCCGTCGCCGACATCGAAGAGACCGCGCGCATCGCCATCGAGAACGGCTTCCAGCTCTGCGTCCACGCCATCGGCGACCGCGCCAACCGCGAGACGCTCGACCTCTTCGAGCGGACGTTCCGCGCGCACCCGGCTCGGAAGAACCTGCGCTGGCGGGTCGAACACGCACAGCATTTGAGCCCCTCGGACGTTCCGCGATTCGCAAAGCTCGGGGTCGTCGCGTCGGTGCAGGGGATTCACTGCGTGTCGGACGGCCCGTGGGTCCCCGCGCGAGTAGGCGCGAAGCGGGCCTCGGAGGGCGCGTACCGCTGGAGGGACTTGATCGACTCGGGTGCGATCGTGTGCAACGGGACGGATGTTCCCGTCGAAGACGTCGATCCCATCCCGAATTTCCATGCCTCCGTGACCCGCACCCTCGCTGACGGGAGCGCGTTCTACCCTCGACAGAAGATGACCCGCATCGAGGCCCTCCGCTCGTACACCGTGAACGCCGCGTACGCTGCCTTCGAGGAGGACATCAAGGGCTCGCTCGCGGTCGGGAAGCTCGCCGACGTGACCGTTCTGACCCGCGACATTCTCTCGGTGCCGGATGACGAGATCCAGAGCGCGAAGGTCGCCTACACCATCGTCGGCGGTAAGGTCGTCTACCGGAAATAGGGGACACTCCCCTTTTCCCCAATAGGGGACACTTCCCTTGCTCGTCACCGACTGGGCGGCTGCCGCGGGAGTGAAATGACGGTCGGATCGGCCGCCCTGAACTCTTCAGTGGTCTTCACCGGAAATTCTTGATCAAGACGACGTCGCTGGACTCTTGGCCGTATAGGAAGCACAGCCGGCGTCCGTCCGAAGGCACCCAGTCCACGCTGAACACGCTTCCAGTTTGGAATTGGGTCAACTGAATCGGATGGCTTCCGTCGGGACCGGTCAGCCAGAGGTTCTGATGCTCGGCCCGACGGATCAGCGCGAGCCGCCTACCGTCCGGAGACCACTCGTGATCTTGGATGGTTCCGCCGGCAAAATGCGTCAGCTGCACCGGCCGTCCGCCCCCGAGACTTTGCCGGAATATGTTCTCGACGCCGTCGACTTGATCAACAAACGTGATCGATTGTCCGTCCGGATCCCATTCGAGGTCCTGAGCTTGGGATGGAAACGACAGCGTGGCCATCGCGTCGCCGCCAGTGTCCGAAATGAGCTTCCAGACCTGGCGATCGTGCACGCCGGCGCTCTGTACCGAATAGAGAATGCGTTTTCCGTCCGGAGAATAAATCGGACGTGCGTAGGGTACCGTCGAGCTAGCGATCCGGACGGGTTCGCCTCCCTCGACGACCACCGCCCACACTTCGTCAAGGTGGTCTCGGGGCCGAACCAGGACGGCTCGGCCATCGGGAGATACAGCGAGCACGTACTCACCCCCGGGGATCGAGGCGAGCTGCCGCGCATTCGCGCCGTCGCGGTCCACGCGCCACACGTGGCCGACTCCCTGCTCGTCGAAGCGCGAGAAGACGACGCCACCGTCGGCCAGGACGTCGAAACTGCTGCCGTAGTTCCCACCCGGCAAGACGGAGCTCTCGCGGGAGTCATCGAGCCCGATCTTCCGCAGGGAGTGCGATCCGGTCACGAACACGATCGATCCGTCGCTCGCGGGAGCCTCTCCGTCCACAGCGCTCTCTTCAGTCGAACCGAACGTCAGCTGACGAACTCGGCCCCCCACCGCAGCCTCCACCGTCCAGATGTTGGCCCGTGTCGAGGGACGGACGACAGCCAGCGTCGTTCCGTCGGACGAGACGCTTGGCCGTTGATAGGAGTTCGTATCGTTTGTCACTTTCCGAGCTCCTCCTCCGGGAAAGGGGAGCAACCAGATCTGCGCGGACGCGCCCATGCTGAAACTGGCTGGTGCGGAAAGGACGAGCCCGCCCCCGTCCGGAAGCCACGCGAGGCCGAAAATGAACTGCCACGAATCAGGCCCGACGGATTCGCGTCGGCCATCATCAACCCGGAAGGTCACCACACGTTGACGAGGACCGCCCGAGACGCTCCAGCCCGAGAATTCGGCCACCGCGATCCGTGCACCGTCGGGGGACCAGGCCGTCGCACCCATCAACACCTGAGGCGACTCGAATGTGGCCAGAATCCGCTCCTGACTTTTCTCGAGATCGGAAACGATCAGGGCGAATTGCTTCTTCTCCGGAACGACACGAAGGAAGCTAATGGACTTTTCGTCGGGCGAGAACGAGACGGGGGAGTCCAGGTGAACGACGCGCCGGCGCGGTGTGCCGCCGAGCGAGGAGATCTCGTACAGCGTCCCCTGGCTCAGATAGAAGAGATACGAGCCGTCACGTGAATAGCGAAGACCGGAGGGGAGCGTCTTTTGAGGAGGGACGATCTCAACGTCGGCTTCCGTCGCGAGTTGGCGCACCCGGAGGCTAGCGTGATCGGGCGGCCCGCTGAAGTAGGCGAGGTATTTTCCGTCGGGCGAAAGCGTGGCGTCGACGACGTCGCCTCGGTTCGTCACGGTGGTCATTTGCATGGACTCGAGTGCGGTTCTCTCCTTCTTGCTTTCAGGTCGACGCACGAGCCAGATGCCGATCAGGGCCGAGACCGTCGCGACGACGGCGACGATCGCCACGAGAGGAATGATCGCTATACGCCGCTTGGGCGGCGCAATCGGAGCCTTACCGCTCCCCGAGCTGGCCGAGGCCGACAGCGTGTCGTACTCGTCCGCGATCTCGTGCAGCTCGATTGCCAAGGCCTTCATCGAGTCGAGGCGCCGGTTGGGGTCCTTCGCGAGGCAGCGCCGGATCAGCCGCCGCAGCTCTGCCGGCGCTTGCGCGTTCAGCTCTTCCACGGGCGCAGGCGTGTCGTGGAGGATCTTGTGCATCGTCTCGACGCTCGACGCCGCCACGAACGGCTGCTTCCGCGTCGCGGCCTCATAGAGGATGCAGCCAAAAGAGAAGATGTCGGAGCGATGATCGACGGACTTCCCCTGCACCTGCTCCGGTGACATGTAGCCGACCGTACCCAGCACCACGCCGTCGCTGGTGTGCTCTTCGGTCATGGTCGGCGCCGCGGATCGGTCCGTATCCGCGACCGGCCGCTCGGTCAGCTTGGCGAGCCCGAAGTCCAGCACCTTCGCGTAGCCGTCGTGCGAGACCATGATGTTGCCCGGCTTGAGATCGCGGTGAACGATCCCGGCGCCGTGGGCTTTCGCCAGCCCCTCGGCCGCCTGCGCGAGCCAGCCGAGCATCGTCTTGAGGCCGGTCTTCTCGCCGTGGATCTTCGTGGCGAGCGTCTCACCCGTTACCAGCTCCATTGAGATGAAGTGGAGCGGAGCCGAGCCGACGTCGGCCTGCCCGATTTCATAGATGGTGACGATGTTCGGGTGGTTGAGCGATGAGGCGGACTTGGCCTCGAGCACGAACCGCCGGAGGCGCTCTTCACTGCGCACCAAGGCAGGAGGGAGGATCTTCAGCGCGACGTCTCGCTCCAGCGATTCGTCGTGGGCTCGGTAGACTTCTCCCATGCCGCCGGCCCCAAGCGGCCCGACGACGCGGTAGTGTGAGATTCGGTCTTCGGGCTTCAGCGTAGGGGCGGTCGTCAATTCCGTAGTGTCTCCGAGCGGCTGGCTGCCGCCGTAGAGTACCCGAAGTCGTGGGGGTCGAATCCGCCGATCGGCTTGACCCAGGCGTCCATCTGCCGCGAAACTTCGCGCCATGCCAGCAAGACCGACGATGCTTCCCATGTCTCAAAAAGGAGAAAAGGGGAGTGTCCCCGTTTCTACGCTCGGGCTCGGGCCGCTCGTAGCCGTGATGTTCTTCATCGTCTCGGGCGGCCCGTTCGGGCTCGAAGGACTCGTTGGATCCGTCGGCCCAATGCTCGCGCTTACGCTTCTGGTCGCGACCCCGCTGGTCTACAGCGTGCCCGAGGCCCTGCTCGTCGGCGAGCTGGCCTCGATGCTCCCTCTCGAGGGCGGCTATTACCAGTGGGTCAAGCGCGCGTTCGGCCGCTTCTGGGGGTTCTGGAACGGCTGGCTGTCGTGGGCCTACTCGCTGCTCGACATGGCCCTCTACCCCGTGCTCCTGCTTCAGTACCTCCGGTTTTTCGCGCCGGGGCTGGGCCAGGTCGAATCGTGGCTGATCGCTTGCGCGATGATCTGGGGTGCGACCTGGCTGAATCTACGGGGGACACGGGTCGTGGGCGGTGCGTCCGGGGTCTTCGTCGCGCTCGTTCTCGCTCCGTTCGCCGTCTTGACCTTCATCGCGACCGCACGCTGGCTGTCGCCGGGGCAGGGCGCGCACGTGATCGCCGCCCCGACACAAATCGCGGGAACGTCGTTTCTCGGCGCCATCGGGATCGGCATGTCGCAGGCGATCTGGAACTACAGCGGCTGGGACAACGCCTCGACGATCAGCGGGGAGATCCACGATGCGTCGTCGACGTACCCCAGGGCGCTCATACGAACCGTGCCCCTCGTCGCTCTGGTCTACCTCGTCGCCATCGTCCCCGTGCTCGCCGTAACGCAGGCTTCCGCGTGGACGGACGGAGCGTGGCCGGATCTCGCAACGTCGCTGGCGGGTCCATGGTTGGGCGCTTGGCTCGCCGCCGCCGGGATGGTGAGCGCGTTCGCATTGTTCAATGCGCTGCTCCTCGCCTACTCGCGAATCCCGCTCGTGCTGGCGCGTGACGGCCTGCTTCCCGCGGCGCTGGCCCGTACGGACGCGCGCGGCGTTCCCCGCAACGCTGTTCTCGTCTCGGCCGTCCTCTACTCGATCTTCGCGTTGATCCCGTTCGGAGGACTACTCGCCGGGGACGTCCTTCTCTACACGGCGGCGCTGGCGCTCGAGTTCGCCGCGTTGCTGCAGCTTCGACGCGCCGAGCCCCGCTTGCGCGGCGCGTTTCGCGTGCCGCTAGGGATTCCAGGGCTCGCGGTGCTCGCGGCCCTGCCGATCCTCCTCATCGTCACCGCCGTGACGCTCGAGGTTCGTAGTCACGAGATCGGGCTTCCCGGCGTGATGGCCGCCGTCGCGCTCGCACTCGCCGGGCCGGTCTGGTATCTCGCCGTCCCGGCGCGGTCGGCGGCGGCCGACTCGTCGTAGCGCAGTGCGAGGCTGGCGAGCAGCGTGAACGCCACCGCCACCGCGATCTCGCGCAGGCCCAGCCGACGCAAGTTCTCGGGCGGGCGGGCGAGTCCCCAGGCGGTGCGTGCGGCCACGGGGACGAAGGCGGCCCACCACCACCGGGGGACGACGTGAGACGAGGCCGCGGTCGCGAGCGCCGCGGTGAGCGCGAGGTGGGCGACGACGCACGCCGAAACGGCTGCGGCACGCCTCTCTCGCATCCACTCGTACGCGTGTACGAATGCCAGCGACGAGAGGAAGTAACCGAGGGCCAGGGCGGCGGCGCCGAACAGCGAGTGGTCGAAAGGCCGGCCGGCGGCTGCGGCCATCATGGGTCCGCACAACGAGACGCCGGCCATCCCGAGGACCTCGGCCGCAAGCGATCGCCCGCGACCGTAGACGGCCGCGAGCGCGTAGACGACGGCGAGCGCCGCCGCGACGCCCGCGATCGCAAACACCGGCCCACGCGCTCCGGAGGTCGCGGCAAGCACGGACGCCGCGAAGACGAGCGAGGCGCCGACCAGGTACGCCGCGCCCCAGCCCAGCCGTCGCGCCGCGTATCCCGGCGGGGAGGGCTTCCGCTCGCGGGCCCGCTGGGCCCACGGGACGATCGCGTGGTGCGCGAGAAAGACGAGAAGCGTCGCGACGGGTACGAGCCACAAAGCGATGGCGCGCGCTCCGCCGGCTGCGCCGCCGAGTACGGCGGGGATCGCGAGCATCGTCCAGGCCCCGTGCTCGCGGGGGAGGGGTGGAGGCTTCGGAGGGAACATGCTCGGCGCGGAGGCTACGACGGGAGAGGAAAAAAGTCTTCTTGCTATACCGTACATATGTACGGTATAATCATGCCACGCACGGATGTTCGAAGGAGGCAGGGCATGGGGCGCACGCCGGCCGGCCAGACGCGCGAAAAGGTCTTCCGTTTCGTCCGCGACCGCCTCGCCGGGGGCCGGCCCCCGACGGTGCGCGAGGTCATGGAAGCCTTCGGCTTCCGCTCGCCGCAGACGGCGCGAGAGCACCTCGATGCCCTGCTCGAAGCGGGGCGCCTGAAGAAGGAGCCGGGCGTCGCCCGGGGCTTCCGCCTCCCCGCGCGCGGCGAGGCACCGACGGTGATGGTGCCGCTCCTCGGCCGCGTCCCCGCGGGCCCGTTCGATCTGGCGATCGAAGATCTCGAAGGACACCTCCCCGTGCAGACGCGCCGCCCTCCCGGCGAGCTGTTCAGCCTGCGCGTGCGCGGCGACAGCATGAAGGACGCCGGCATCCTGGACGGCGACGTCGTGGTCGTACGCCGCCAGCCGCGCGCCGATTCCGGCGACATCGTCGTCGCGATGGTCGGCGACGAGGCGACGGTCAAGCGCTTCCGCGTGAAGCGCGGACGCATCGAGCTCCACCCCGAAAACGACGCCTACCAGCCGATCGTCCCCGAGCCTGGCGAGGTGAAGGTCTTGGGCAAGGTCGTCGAAGTCCGCCGGGTGCTGGAGTAGCGATGGCAGGAATGGTTGAGGAAAGGGGACACTCCCCTTTTTTCCGACAAGCTCCCCGGATACCGCTTGTCGGAAAAATAGGGGAGTGTCCCCTTTCCTTATCCCTCCCCGTCTTCGCTGCCCGGCTCACCGAGATTTCAGCATCGGTTGCGGGCGCGCCGTTGACGCTTACGTTCCGGCTCGTGCTCGACGCGCAGCGCCGCGGCGAGCCGGCGGCGTGGATCGGCCGCAAAGATGCGCCGTTCTATCCGCCCGATGCCGCGGACGCCGGCGTCGATCTCGCGGCCCTCGCCGTCGTGTGGACGAGGGATGCGATCGCCGCGGCGAAGGC
>JAYUCM010000345.1:0-7473 GCA_043740355.1 Acidobacteriota bacterium
CTCGACGCGCGTGAGCCTTCCTTCCTCGACCAGCTTGGGCCCGTAGGTCTCGATGAAGATCGTGGGCCACGTCCAGAGCTGGGAGCCCGGCCGCGCAATACGATGAAGGGGCGAGATCTCGACGGGCGTCAAGCCGTGCTTCGCCAGCAGAGTTGGAAGGCGCAACCCGACCTCGGTGTCGCCGCCGTGGTCTCTCCACGCGGCGGCGACGACGCTGACGAAGCGCCGGAACGGCTCGCTGGGCGGCGCCAGCAAGATGCCGAGATAGTTGACGTAGTCTTGGATCGCGAACACCCCGCCCGGCTTGAGCGCGTGTGCGACCGAGCGAATGACGGCCTCCGGGTCCTTCACGAAACACAGCACCCAGCGTTGGTAGGCCGCGTCGAGGCTCTCCTTTTCAAGATCGAGCTTCTGAACGTCGCCGACACGCGCGTCGATCGTCGTGTCGCCCGAAAGTTGCTGCCGGTGCTTCAGATGCTCGATGAACAGATCAGACTGGTCGATAGCCACGACCTTCCCGCTCGACGTGACCACGCCCGCCAAATCGAAGCTCGTGTAGCCCGGCCCGCAGCCGATATCGAGCACGGTTTGGCCGGCGCGGAAGCCGGCGCGTTCCCACAGTGCGAAAGCGGCCGCGCTCCAGAGCCTGTGCTGCATGCCCAGCCGAACGATCTCGGCGGCGTTCGTGCCGAGCGCATACTCTCGATTGTCGCTTGTGCTCACGATGGTCCTCAGATCGTGGTCCCGTCGGGGATCACCGCGTTTTTCGTCACGACCACGATCCCCTCGCGTATCGCCCATCCGGGCCCTTCCGCCTCGGCGACCCCGTTGGCGTTCGCGATGCGGACGTCGCAGCCGATGCGCGCGTTCTTGTCGATGATCGCGCCGTCGATGAGAGAACCCTCGCCGATGCCCAAAGGCGGTGACCCGGGAGGACCGGCGGGCGGGTAGGGGTCGGCGCCCATCACGAGCGAGCGGCGTACCGTCGCGCGCGTCATCGTCGTCCGGACGCCGATGATCGACCGCTCGACGGTGCACTCGTCGAGCGTCGTCCCCTCGGAGACGATCGATCGGTTGATGCGGACGGCGTTGAGGCTGCTCCCGGGCAGATAGCGCGGGTGCGTGTAGAACGGCCAAGCGGGATCGTTGAAGTGGAACGGCGGATCGGCCTGCACGAGATCCATGTGGGCGTCGTAAAACGCGCGGATCGTGCCGATATCGCGCCAGTACCCGTCGAACAGGAAGGACTGGACGGTTCCCCCGGCGACGGCGTGCGGCAGAACGTCCCGGCCGAAGTCGTGCCGCTGGGAGCTCTCGAGGCACGCGCGCAGGTACGCCTTCGCGAAGAGGTAGATGCCCATCGACGCGAGGTACGGGCGATCGACTTCCACGCCGAAGCGAGCGAGCAGCCCGGGATCGGCCTGCATCCCCGCGCGCGCCGCCGCGTCCTTCGGCTTTTCGCGGAAATCGACGATGCGGCCCGCCGCGTCGACGCGGATCGCGCCGAACTCGCCGATCTCGCTTTCGGGGCACGCGAGCGCCGCCACCGTGACGTCGGCCCCCGTGCGGAGATGCTCGCGGAGCAGGCGGCGGTAGTCCAGCCGGTACATGTGATCGCCGGAAAGGATCAGCACGAGCTCGCCGCGCGATTCGAGGATGATGTCGAGGTTCTGCCGCACCGCGTCGGCCGTCCCCTGGAACCACGCCTCGCCGCGCGGCGTCTGCTGCGCCGCCAGAAGCTGCACGAAGCCGCGCGAGAACAGGTCGAACTTGTACGTCCTCACGAGGTGCCGGTGGAGCGACACCGAGTTGAATTGCGTCAGCACGAACATCCGCTCCATCCCCGAGTGGATGCAGTTGCTGATCGGGATGTCGATGAGGCGGTACTTCCCCGCGATCGGCACCGCCGGCTTGGCGCGCTCCCGCGTCAGCGGGTCGAGACGGTGCCCCCGCCCGCCGCCGAGGATGACCGTGATGACGCCTTCTTCGTGCCCGGATGCCTCGATCATCCACCCGCCTCTAGATCCGATACGCCCCGGTCGTCATGCGCCGCCAGCACGACGCGCAGTACTTCTCCGGCTTCAGGTCGATGTCGGCCAGCGCCGTCGTCGTGAACAACGCGCAGCCCGCGTCACCGCATTCCGGAAGGCCGCGGGCGCGCCCGAGCGCGTAAAGGGCCAGCTTGACCAGGCGTGCCCGCGCTTTCACCGGATCGGCCCTCCGCTTGTAGAACGCCTCGCGCAGCCGCCGCACCGAGACGACCGCGGCGTGCGCCGCGGCGTCGATGTCGCCGAACGCGCCGTCGGTACCCGGCTTGTAGAGATCGACGTCGGTCACGAAGAGCGTCACGTCCGGCGCCGCGGCAGCTCGCGCGAGCTGGCTGCGCAGCCCCGCGAGAAACGGCCCGGCGAGGTGCTGGCCGCGCGCGGGGTCGTCCCCCGCCTTCGGAACCGGCGCGGGCGGCCTCAGCTCGACCGCATGGTTCACGACTTTCGAGATGCGCGCCGCCGCCGCCTCGACGTCCGCGAGGTCGATCCGTCCGACGGGCACGATCGCGATGCGCAGGTCCATGGACCGAAGACTCTACGCGGTCACCGGCAGGGGGCGCAATCGGAGATAATCGGGCCGATGGAGACCCCGCCCCGCGCCGCGAAGGATCGCCACGGCCGCCTTCTCGACGAGATCGACGCGGCCCGGTCGCGCCCGTCGTCCGACGCCGTCGCCGCGCTCGGCGCGGCGCTCGACACCGCGGGGCGCAGCGAGAGCGCGGATCAGGCGGAGAGCCTCGATGCCGCGGTCCTTGCGGTGCTCCGGGATGCGCCGCATCGCGACCGGATCTTGGAGCGGCTCGACCTCGAGGCCCTGGCGGACCTCGCCGCGCGGATCGCGACGCGCCCCGCGCGGGAGCCGGCTTGGGATCTTCTCGACCTTCTCCGAAGGCCCGCGGTGCTCCGGCGCATCGACACCGAAGGATCCGTTGCCGCGTGGGCCGATCGCGTGCTCACGCTGGTCGAGACGTCGCATCTGACGATGGCGACGCTGCTGCGCCGCCGCGGGCAAGAGTACGGGGGGAAAGTCCTCTTCGAGCTGGGGACGACGGGGCACGCCCGTAGCCTGACGTGGCGTCAGACGGCGGCGCGGGTCGACGGGCTCGCACGCGGGCTCGTCGCCCTCGCAGGCGGGGGCGCGCCGCGCGTCGCGATCATCTCCGAGAACCGGATCGAGATGGCGATCGCCGATCTCGCGTGTCAGGCGGCCGGCCTCGTCTCGGTGATGATCCCGGCGCAGGCGACCGACAACGACGTCGCGTTCATGTTGCGCCAATCGGAGGCCGGCGTCGCCATCGCCGGCTCGCGCGAGATCCTTGCCGCGCTCCGGCGCTTGAACGAGGGACTCCCCCGGTTGACCCATCTCGTCGCGATGGACGCGGGCCTGGCGGGGAGCGGCGTGCTCGCTCTGGACGCGATCGCGGCACGCGCGGGAGAGACGCCGGCCGGCGAGCTCGACCGGCGCCGTCTCGCGGCGCGCATCGACGACCTGGCCACGATCATGTACACGTCGGGGACGACGGGGACGCCGAAGGGGATCCGCTTTTCCCACCGCAACGTGGTGTTCAAACGGTTCGCGCGGGCGCTGGCGCTCCCGGAGATCGGCGAGGACGACGTCTTTCTCTGCTACCTGCCGCTGTACCACACGTTCGGCCGCTACCTCGAGCTGTACGGCTGCATCTTCTGGGGGGCGACGTACGTCTTCCTCGACAGCCCGTCGGTCGACGCGCTGGTCGGCGGGATGCGCGCTTTCCGGCCGACGGTGTTCATCAGCGTGCCCAAGAAGTGGATCCAGCTCCATGAAGAAATCGCGCGCGCGGCCGACCCCGAGGGTGCCTCCGACCGTGAGATCGACGAGGCCGTGCGGCGCGTGACCGGGGGACGGCTGCGATTCGGCCTTTCGGCGGCGGGCCGCCTCGACGCCGAGATCTTCCGTTTCTTCGAAGCCCACGGCGTCTCTCTGATGAGCGGCTTCGGGATGACCGAGGCCACGGGCGGCATCACCATGACCCGCCCCGGCCGCTACAAGGACGACTCGCTCGGGCCCGCGCTCCCCGGGATCGAGCTTTCGGTCGGCGCCGACGGCGAGCTGGCCGTCCGTGGGCCGTACGTGATGATCGGCCACGTCGAAACGCCCGAAGGCGAACCGACGCTCGACGCCGAAGGATGGTTGAAAACGGGCGATCTCGTGGAGCTCGACGCGGACGGCCACGTCCGCCTCGTCGACCGGAAGAAGGAGATCTACAAGAACGTCAAAGGGGAGACGATCGCGCCGGCTCGGATCGAGTCGTTCTTTCGCGACTTCGCCTCGGTGGGCCGCGTCTTCCTCGTCGGAGATCACCGCGAATACAACACCGCTCTCATCTGGCCGAACCCCGAGGCGCACGACCTCGACTTCGCCGCGATGGACGACGACGAGAGGAAGTCGCACTTCCGATCGATCGTCTCCTCGGTCAACGCGTTTCTCGCGCCCTACGAACGGATCGTCGATTTCGCGCTTCTCGACCGCGATCTCGCGGCCGACCGGGACGAGCTGACGCCGAAGGGCACGCCCCGCCGCAAGGTCGTCACATCGCACTTCGCGGAGACGATCCGCCTCCTCTACCGGCGCGCGCACCTCAAGGTCGGCGGCCTCGAGATCGTTTTCCCCAACTGGCTCTTCCAGACGCTCGGCCTGACGGCGCAAGACCTGCGCCTGGAGTCGGAGCGCATCGCCCTGCCGACCCGCGGCACCGCCCTGACGGTCAGGCGTCTGCAGAGCGGGGTCGCGCTCGTCGGCTCCTGCGTGTACCGCCACCCGCCGAAAGAGCCGGTACAGCTCGGCGTGCTCCTCACCACGCCGCGCCTCTGGCTCGCCAACGAAGAGCTCGTCGACTTCGCGCCGCTGGACGTGCGGTTGCGCGAGCGCCCCGGCCGGGCCGGCGACGCGGTCGAGCGCAAGGGACGCACGGCGCCCCGGCTGGCGGACGACGCCCTGAAGGACGCGGCGCGTGGCGCGTTGACCGCGCGCGACCTCGACCTCATCGATCTACACCGCGCCGGCCTGTTGCTGGAATCCTCCGACGAGGACGGCGCCCTCGACGCCATGCGACTGCTCGAGCGCGTCGTCGTCGAGGAGGAGGGGCCTCTCACCGAGCCGGCGCGCGAGCTGCTGCGGCGCGTCGCGGACTCTCCGTTCCTCGCCGTGAGGCGGCGCGCGTTCACCGTGCTCGTCCCCGTCGAGCGCGAGACCCGCGTGCTTCAGACGCTGCAACGGTTCCTGGGTTCGCCCGGCGTGCTGCTCGACGCCGACACGCGCGAGGCGTTGTGCGAGCGGACCCTCACCGATGCGCGATTCCAGGCGTTCGTCGACGAGGCGCGCGAGGCCGGGCGCGCGCACGAAGGGGGCCGCGCGCGCGATCGCCGCACGACGGCCCTCCTGAAGTTCCTCGCGGCATACGGCGCGTCGCACCCGACGCGCTACAGGCCTCTTCGCGCCTTCTTCGTGCGCACGATGCTCTTTTCCGGCCGCGAGTCGATACGCCAGGAATCCTGGCGCGCGCTCGATGAATTGGTGCGCGGCTTCCGGCAGTGGCTGGGTCCGACGATTCGGGTCGCGGTCGATCCGGAGAGCGGCCAGGAGTACCGCTGGGAGGACGTGGTCGCGTTCGACGACACGGTTCCCGCGGGGGACCGCGAGCGGATCCTCGCCGCGATTCGCGGCACGGCGTTCCTCAGGGAGGCGGTCTTCCTGTTCTCGGGGGGCGCGATGCCGCGTCTGAGCGACATCCCCCCGGGAGGCGTCTGGGTCCGCCCGTTGGGCGCGCGCCACGACAAGGTCGTCTACCGCGTGACCGTGCAGACCCGGTTCCAGGGCTCCTACGATCTCGCCGTCAATGTGAACCAGGGGAGAACGCAGGAGCAGGTCCGCGAGGAGATCCGATGGCTCACGCTGTGCGGCGAGCCGGGCGCGCACGATCCGCTGGTCGAGGACTTCGGCGGCTACTGGCCGCAGCAGGATCTCTGGAGCGAAGAGTTCATTCCGGGCGAGTCGCTCGAAAGGACCCTGAAGCGTCTCGCGCGCCAAGAGGACGACGAGCGGTTCCGCCAGCTCTGGGCGTTTTTCGCCTGGAGCGCGCTCGCGGCGTACGTGGACTTCTGGAACCGCACGGGGCGGCGGCACGAGATCGCCGAGCCCGACATGACCAACGTCATCGTGCCGACGCACGACTACCAGACGGGAGCGCGGATCGTCTCGCTCGCCGCCGTGCGCGAGCATCGCGGGCTCGCCCCCATGCTCCGCTTCTTCCGCGAGGCGCTCGTCCAGCCTGCGGAGCGGGCCTATCCGTCGCTCGCGGGCATCGTCGGTTGGGATGGGCTCTTCGCGCCGCTGCTCGAGATCGTCGGCGAGGACGAAGGTGTGCGGCTGCTGCGCGAGGTCCTGCACAAGGACGCCGACGACCCTCCCGACGCGATGCGCGACGCGCTGAAGGCGTTTCTCGGCGGCGTCGAGTCCCGCGGCTTCGTCCCCATGCGTGTGCACTTCGCCACCACGCGCTACCGCCGCTGGGCCGCCCTCTCCGCCGATTCGACCCCGCAGGCGCGCGCGCGGACGCTGCAGGAGTTCTGGGACACCTACGGTCTCGGGCGCGCGGCGCTCGCCTACCCCGAGACCCGAGCGCGCTTCTTCCTCGACACCGTGTTCCGGGGAGCCCCACAGCCGCTCGTCGCCGGACTCGAGGAGATCGTCCTCGCGCTCCGGCGCCGCACGATCGACGGCGATGCCCTGCTCGATACGATCACCGACCTACGCGCCCGCTTGGACGTCACCGCCGACGACGACTACTTCCTCGCACGCCTTTCGTTCCCCTACTTGCGCCCGGAGGACGCGGCGGAGTTCGTGCAGGCCGCGGCCGGCGGTCGGTCGCTCGGCGACATCGTCGTGACGCTCGAGGATCAGGACGGAGCGCCGTTCCAGGTGCGCCGCGCGTTGTCGCCGAAGGAGGTGGGCCGGCTCCACCGCCTGTTCGTCGCGGCGAAGCTCGACGTCAGGTTCCGCGCGGAGCATCAGTACCTGGTCGCGGTGAACGATCGAGGGATCCTGATCGGCGGGATCTACTACGAGATGGAGGACGAGGGGCGGAGCGCGCACCTCGAGAAGATCGTCGTGGCCGAGCGTCTCCGGAAGAAGGGGGTCGCCGACGGCCTGATGAAGGAGTTCTTTAATCGCGTTCGGGCCGCCGGGGCGACGGCCGCCACGACGGGATTCTTCCGCCCCGAGTACTTCTACGGCTACGGCTTCAAGATCGAGAAGCGGTACGCCGGTCTGGTGAAGGAGCTCTAGGAAAAGGGGACACTCCCAGGTCTGTCCAAGACAGCTTTTCGTTCGGCAGTGATATTGGACAGCACCCGAGGACTTGGGCGTCGTCCCAGCCGCCTGATCCTC
>JAYUCM010000346.1:0-3075 GCA_043740355.1 Acidobacteriota bacterium
TGGTCGCCGCGTACGGGGCGATCGCAGGACTCCCGGGTCCGCCGCGAATCGCGTTTCCCGCGCCCCTACGGGGGACTCAAGGATGAGAGGCCTCCGCCCTCTCCTTCGGCTCGAAGACAAGGTCGCCGCCGAGGCGCGTCGGCTCGAGAACATCGGCGGCCCGTCGATGCGGTGGGTCGCGCCGACGGTCCTCATCGCGGCGTTGATCTTGCACGGCGCCGTCCTGCTTCTCCCCGCGGTGCACACCCGGGCGGCGCCGCCGGCCGCTAGCCCCGTGCCTGACTTTCCACTCGTGTGGCGGCGCGCCCCGGCTCCGGTACACCCGCCGGCACCGCGCTCGCCGCGACCGGCCTCGACCGCCCCCGAGCCGCCCCCGCCCGCGCCGAGCTCCCAACCGGCGAGGGCAGTCGTGCGCGCGCTCACGACCGAACCCGTACCCGAACCGCCTCCGGAGCTTGCCCTGAACGCGATCTCGGCCGACGTCGAGGCGATCATTCCGAATCCGGACACTCCGCCTCCCTCGCTCGAGCTCGGACCGCCGTCGGGGGTTCTCCCCGCCGGTCCGCCGGATGCCGTGCCCACCCTCGTCGAGAGCGTGCCGCCGGTCTACCCGGTCGCGGCGCGATCGCTCCGGGCCGAAGGGAGCGTGACGCTGCGCCTCGCCGTCCTTCCGGACGGCAGCGTCGGTCGGGCGATCGTGGAGCAGTGCTCGCGGAGGGGTCTCGGATTCGAGGCCGCCGCGCTCGCCGCGGTGAAGCGATGGCGCTACGAGCCGGCGCCGCTCCAGTCGGGCCCGCGCACCGTGTCCGCGACGATCCACTTCCAGAGTCAGGAGGTGCGTCCTTGAGGCGTCGGTGCCTCTGCGCAACGACGGCGTTGGCGCTGTCGGGCTACGTCTCGTTTCTCCCCGCGCGAGCCGACGCGGACGAAGCGCTCGCGGATTTCAAGGCGGGCCGCTATCTGGAGGCTTCCGCCGAGATCCAAGCCGTCGTCGATCGGACCCCCGCGTACGACTACGGCTATTTCCTGCTCGGCCACTGCATGCTCAAGATGCGGCGATCCGCAGAGGCCCAGCTCCAGTTCCGACGCGCGTTGATCCTCAATCCGACGCGTGCCGAGTACTACCAGGGGTTCGCCCTCGCGTTGAAGGCCTCCGGCAACTGGCCGCTCATGATCCGCGCGGCCACCGACGGGATCGCCCGCGCGACCGACCCGCGCACGCGCTCCGCGCTTCTGGCGCTTCGCGCGTACGCCTGGAGCGCCCTGCGACGCTGGAACGCCGCCGTCCGCGATCTCGAGGAGGTGCAACGCACGCAGCCGGAGCCTTGGGTGCTCGCGTTCCTGGGGAAGGCGCGGTTTGCGTCGGGCGCCTGGGCCGACGCGATCCAGCCGCTGCGCCAAGCGTTTGAGGCCGCTCCGGACGATCAGGTCGTGTTACGGCTTCTGGCGGAATGCTCCCTCCGCCTGGCGGCCGACGAGCGAGACCCCATCCGGAAGAAGTTCACGTACACGCAGTCGCTCGTCTACGCGAAGCGTCTCGCCTCGGTGAGCCCCGGCGATGTCGATGCCGTGAACCTCGTCGGGCGCGCCGCCCTGGGCGCGGGACAGCTCGCCCAGGCGGAAATCGTCTTCCGTCACGTCCTCGCGCACGATCCGCGCCAGTGCTACGCGCTGGCCAATCTCGGCCGGACCTACATGGCCGCCGCGCGCTGGGCCGAGGCGGAGGCCTATCTCCGCAACGCCACCGCGTGCGCGCCCCGGTTGACGACGGTTTACGAGAGCCTCGGGGAGCTGTATCTCCAGCTCGGCAAGCCGCAGGAGGCTGCCGACGCGTTCCGTCGCGCCGAGGAGATCGAGCCGACGCACGCCCGGACGGATCCCGGCGCGGCCATCCCCGTGTTCCAACCTCGATAGGGGCTTTTCGAGGCCCTTTCGAGGGGCAAAACAGCGCGGTTTTCGTGTGTTAGAGTACCGGCCCTTCGGCATCCGGAGAACTCCGATGGAAGGCAGCTTGATCACCGTCGTCCTGACGATCGCGATCGCGGCGGTGATGATCGGAAGCATGTTGGTCGCGAGCTGGCTCGCGCCCAGGTTTCTCGGACGCGGGTGGTCGAAGGTCCGAGCGGACACGACCCCGTACGAGTGCGGGGCGCGGCCGTTCGACGCGGTCGACAAGCATCGTTTCTCCGTCAAGTTCTTCCTCGTCGGGATGCTGTTCATCCTCTTCGACATCGAGGCCGCCTTCTTGATTCCGTGGGCGGTCACGTTCAAGAGTTTCGCGGCGAACAAAGGGTTCGTCCTGGGCGAGATGGCCGTGTTTCTGTCCATCCTCGTCGCCGGGTACCTCTACCTCTTGTGGCGCGGCGCCCTCGAGTGGGAGTGAGGCCGTTGGCGGAAGGGGCGCAGGCCGTCGAGAAGCTCCAAGGGCGTTTCAAAGACGCGGTCGTGGAGACGGGCTCGTTTCGCGGCCAGCACTGGGCCGTGATCGACGCCAAGCGGTGGCTCGAGGTCGCCCGGTGGCTTCGCGACGACGTTGGCACCGCCTATAACGTCCTCGTGGACATCACCGCGGTCCATTGGCCGCACCGTGATCCGCCGGTCGAGATCGTCGCCCACCTTTACAGCCACTCCCGCAACGACGGGTTGAGGTTGAAGGCCCGGGTAGGGGACGCGGGGCCGATCGCCTCGTTGACCCCGCTTTGGAAGTCGGCGGACTGGAACGAGCGCGAGGCCTTCGACATGTTCGGAGTCGTGTTCACGGGCCACCCCGACCTGCGCAGGATCCTGATGCCGGAGGATTACACCGATCATCCGCTCCGCAAGGAGCTCCCGCTCTACCGTGGATAGCCGGAACAGGTCCTAGGGAGGCCGTCATCGAGATCGCAACCGAGCGCCCCGATACGCTGACGATCAACATGGGCCCGTCGCACCCGGCGACCCACGGCGTGCTGCGCGTCGTCCTCGATCTGGACGGCGAGACCGTCGTTTCGTGCCGGCCCGACTTGGGGTTTCTCCACCGCGGCATGGAAAAGATCGCCGAGAATCGCACGTACCTCCAGTTCATCCCCTACACCG
>JAYUCM010000347.1:0-7440 GCA_043740355.1 Acidobacteriota bacterium
TGCCGCCGGAGATCTGCTGCCACTTCTGCCCCATCTCCTGCAGCGACCGGTTCCAACTCGAGCCGGCGGGGACGAGTGTCGCCATCTTGACCGCGACCGGATCGGCCGCAGACGAGGCGGACACGGCGACGAACGCAGCCGCGGCGGCACCAAGGGAGAGGATCCGAGTGAAGCGCAATGTCGTGAACTCCAGGTTGGCTTGCGCCACCTCTCTATTCTGCTATTCCACGAACAAGGCGTCGATACGCGAGAGCAGCCAGCGGGCGCGCCGCTGCGCGACGACGTTCGCCAGGCGGTACTCCGGCGCGGCGTCCGGTTTCACGGCCAGCGCGGATTCCAGCAGGTCGGTGAACTCCTTCCGGTCCTGGTTGGCGACCGACACCGACTCGGCGAACGCGAGGTACGGGGCCGCCCGCCGGCCCTTCGCCAGCTCGAGCGACTTCGCCAACTCCTCGCGCGCCCGGTCGATCGACCCGCCGGCGGCGCCGGCCCGCCCACCCTCGTACGAGATGTAGTAATCGTGGATCACGCCATCACCGTAGCCTGGGTCGAGCTCGAGCGCCCGGTGCATCAGGTTCTCGGCCAGCGGGAGGTTCACCGCCATGGCGGCGTCGGTCTTGTCGAGCGAGATCGCGAGGCTCCACGCGGCGCTGGTCCAGTACAGCATCGGGACATCGTCCTTCTTCATGCCGGCGAGCGCGACACCCCCGTCGTCAGCGAGCGCTTGGCGAATTCCAGGGTGGTCGACCTCGAGTCCACGCATGCCGTACTCGAACGCGCGCCCGTAAAGGCCCATGGCTCGATCGCGCATGTGCGTCGCGCGCGCCAGATCGGCCTCCTCGACGTAGTCGGCTTCCGTCTGAAGGTAGACGTAGGCGTACTGCGCGAAGCCGGAGGCCGCCGAGAGGAGGAGCCCCTCGTGTCGCGGGGTCGCCTCGAGGAGTCCCTCGATCGTTTTGAGGGCGAAAGGAAGCGCGTCCCCGACCAGCTCGGGGTCGTTGTCGCTCGCGTAGGTGGTGCCCCCGCTGGCGAGGGCGTCGCCGAGCTTGCCGGCCGCCCATCGGCGGATCGAACAGGACTGCGATCCCGTGACGAGAATCGCCATGAACAGGAGGCCGAGGACTCGATGTCGCATGACGGTCGACACGGAGATCAGTTCGCCGCCGGCTTTTTGGGAATCGTAATGTCGACCGTGGTCACCCTCCCGAGCGTGTCGAGCGGCTTGGGGAAGTCCGCGGCCTTGCCGACCACGAGGATCGCCAGCTCGTCGGTGTGCACGTACTTTTTGGCGACACGAACGACATCGTCCTTGGTGACCTTCTCGATGTTCGACCGGTAGGTTTCGAGGTAGTTCGACGGCAGGCCGTAGTAGGCGTAGCTCATCTGCTGCGCGAGGATGCCGGCCCGCGAGTCGTAGTTGAAGATAAAGGCGTTCAAGATCGATTCCTTCGCCTGGCTCAGCTCGTCGTCGGTGGGAGGGTTCGTCACGATTCCGGCGACCTCTTCCTTGAGCGCCGCCATCGCATCGAAGAGCGACACCGACTTCGTCTGCATCCCGAGGCGCATCAGTCCCGGCCGGTTGAACGCGGCGCCTAAGCCCCCGTTGACGCCGTAGGCGAGCCCTTTCTTGGTGCGGATCGCGTTCATCAGCCGGCCGGAGAAGCCGCCGCCCAGGACGTCGTTCATCACCTGGGCCGCGAAGTAGTCGGGGTTCTTCTGCTCGATGCCGAGATGGGCCATCGCGATGTTCACCTGGGTCACGTCGGGCTTCTCGATGAAGAACACGCCGGGATTCGGCGTGGTCCGGTAAGGGATCTTCGCGCCCGCAAACGCCGGCCCCTTCGACCACGAGGCGAACGCCTTCTCGATCGTCTTGCGCATGGCCTTCGCGTCGAAGTCCCCGGAAACACCGAGCATCATGTTGTTCGGGTGGTAGTAGGTCTTGTGCCAGGCAACGAGGTCGTCCCGGGTGATCGCGGCGATCGTGGTGTATTGCTCGAGCGACACGAGCGGCGAATCGGGGCCGTAGACAAGGCGTCCGATCTCGCGGCCCGTGATTCCGCCCACGTTGTCGTTGCGGCGCGCGATCGAGGCGTTAGCCTGAACTTTCGCGAGAGCGAGCTTGTCCTCTGCGAACGCCGGGTTCTTCAGGACGTCGAGATACACCTTGAACACGTCGTCGAAATCCTGCTTCAGGCAGTTCATCGAGGCCGTGCCGGAGTCGCCGCCGATGCCGGTCTCTACCGAGGCCGCGCGGGCTTCGACAAAATCGTCGATGCGATCCCCCGTCATCGACGTCGTCCCGCCGGTCCGCTGCACGACACCCGTCAATCGCGCGAGGCCGATCTTGTCTTGCGGCTCCCAGAACGCGCCTGTGCGTACGAATGTGCGGACCGAGATCACCGGGATCTCGTGGTCTTCCATCAGAAACACGCGCAGGCCGTTCGCGAGCGTGAACGTCTCGGGTTGGGGAACGACGAACGCCGGAAGGGCGGGCGCCTTGATGTCTGTATAGCGCGCGGCCTGCGCGGCCGCGGGAAACGACAGCAGGCCGGCCGCGCAGCCGGCGATGATCGTGCGGGTCGTTACGCGTGCGGTCATGGCGTCTCCTCTCACTTCCCGGCCTTGGCCGCGTCGGAGTTCTCGATCGTGCCCACGGTGCGGTTTTGGGCCACGAAGGTCGACTTGGCGACGCGCATGACGTCCTCCTTGGTCACCTTCTCGAGCTTCTCGATGTAGCGGAACATCTCGCGCCAGTCCCCCTGGCGGGCCTGCACGACGGCGAGCTGCCGGGCGAGCCCGGAGTTGCTGTCCAGGCTGCGAATGAGGTCGGCCTTTGCGCGCGTCTTCACTGTCTTCAGCTCGTCGTCGGTGATCGGCTCGGTCTTCAGGCGCTCGAGCTGTTCCCTTATCGCTGCCTGGACCTCGGCGTTCGTGTGGCCGGGGGTCGGAACGGCGCGGACGCCGATCAACGTCGGGTACTTCGCTCCCGGGAATCCGTTCAGGATCCCGGCCCCTGCGGCGATCTTCTTGTCGCGCACGAGATCCCTGTACAGGCGCGACGTGCGGCCGGTCGACAACACGTCGGCGATGACGTCGTAGATCGGGTCGTCGGGACTCACGGCGTCGGGCCGGTGGTAGCCCTCCAGGTACACGGGCTGCGACGGGTCCGACAGCACGACCGATTTCTCCGCCGTTTGCGGCGGCTCGATCGTGCGCAGCGGCTCGGGCTTCGGACCCGAAGGGATACGGCCGAAATAGGTCTCGACGATCGGAATGACCGCTTCGGGTTTGACGTCGCCGACGATCGCGATCGTCATGTTCGCCGGGACGTAGTACTTCCGATAGAAGGCCTCGGCATCCTCGCGCGTGAACGCCAACAGATCGCTCATGTACCCGACGACGGGTTGCTTGTACGGGTGCGCGGTGAACGCCGTGGCGGCGAACTGCTCGAAGAGCCGGCCGGTGGGCGTGCTCTCGGTGCGCAGCCGCCGCTCTTCCATGACGACGTCGCGCTCCTTGTAAAACTCGCGAAACACGGGGTCGAGGAAACGCGACGATTCGAGGTACGCCCACAGCTCGACTTTGTTCGCGGGAAGCGAATAGAAATACACGGTCTGGTCGGAGCTCGTCGAGGCGTTCATGCCGACGCCGCCCGCGCGGTCCACGATCCGGCTGAACTCGTTTTTCTCGATGTACTGGTCGGCTCCCTCCTGCGCCTCCTTGAATGCGTGCTTCAGAGCGTCCAGCTTCGCCGCGTCGGGTCCGCCCGGCTTCAGGCGCTCGGCGTCGTAGGCGTGATAGCTCGCATCGACCTTGGCGAGCGCGTCCTTCTCGGCGGCAAAGTTCTTGGTGCCGATGACGCTCGTCCCTTTGAATGCCATGTGCTCGAACATGTGGGCCAGGCCGGTGATTCCGGGGACCTCCTGCGCGGCGCCGACGTCGAGGTAGGTGAAGAACGAGAAGACCGGCGCGACGGGGCGTCGGTAGATCATCACCGTGAGGCCGTTTTTCAACTTGTGGACGGTGAGGTTCTTTTCGAACGATGCCATGTCCTGGGCGGCCGCGGGCAGGACGGTTCCGACCAAAAGGACGAGCGCCGCGAGCAGGGGCGAACGATGACGACGCATGCTGTGCTCCATAGGAAAGCGGATTCTCCGTGGCGTGGCGTCCTACGTTAACCCAACCGGGGCGGTGCGGCGCGAGTTGTCTTAGGATCAAATCATGCTCTTGAGGCCCCCGCCAAGGTTCCCCGGCTTCCGCCGCCAGGATTTCGGTGTTTTTGCGATCCGCGAAAGGGAGGCGCGCCGCCGCGCGATCATCGAGGCGTTCCACCCGGGGCTGAAGCTGTTGGGCGACGACCTGCTCCTGCTCCTGAACGACACGCCCGGCACGACCTTTCATGCTCACGTTCCGCGTTTGGATTGGCCCAAGGGGTACGTGCCGTTTTGCACCTGGCTGGCCCTCTCACACCTCCCCCATGGGTACCAAGCCGGACCCCAGCTGAACGTGGGCATCCACTCCGATCACGTCGCTGCCCGCCTCGCGTGGGACACTTCGGCCGACGCGTTCGGCCGATTCGAGTTCCGGTGCCGTGTCGCTGGGCTCGGGGAGGTCCTCGCCGAAACCGCAGGCAATGCCGGCCTCATCTTCCGCGTCTTCGCCGCCGCCCCGTGGCCCGAAGGCTCGCGGTGCGTGTTCACGACCGAGACCGGCTGGGACGACGCGTTCGACGAGGTGAAGCGACGGGGCGTGTGGTGGGAGCTGGGGCGGCAATGGGATCTGCCGGCGTCGTTCGATCTCGTCGGGACGGCGGCTTGGAGCGACGCCGTCGCCGACGTTCTCCTCGCTCTGCGCCCGCTCTACCTGCGGATCGACTAGCCGCGATTCGAGACGCCTAGGGCCGCCCGATTTTCCGCGCCAACAGGAATGACCGCCATGGAATCCGAGCGCGGAATCGCTTCGATCGCAAGAGGCGGAGCAGCGCGACGCCGCGTTTCCATCGGCTGTCTGCGTGCAGGGAATCCACGACGGACGCGCCTATGCGGCCGGCCTCGTCACCGTAGGGGAACGCGAAGGCCGGCGCTTCGGCCGGCCACCCGTCATACGAGACGAATCGGCGGCGGCTCATTTCCTTCAGTCCGGAGAGCCCGTGACTGGCTCCCAATCCGCTGCGCTTGAACCCGGACCAGGTCGCGGCGGGCTCGCCGTACGCGTACAGCACGTCGTTGATCGTGACGACCCCGGCTTGCAATCCGACCATCAGCCGCTCCGCCGTGTCCTCCGACCTCGTCCAGCCGCTGGCGGTCAGCGCGAATGAGCTGTCGTTCGCTTTCTCGATCGCACGCTCGATGCTCTCGACGGCGACGATCGGGATGATCGGCCCCTGCGTTTCCTCTTGGAGCAGTCGGCATCCCTCGGGCGGGTCGAGAACGACGGTCGGCGGGTAGAAGTAACCAGGCCCTTCCGGGATCTGGCCGCCACGGAGCAGGCGAGCGCCGAACAGGACCGCTTCGCTCACCTGCTCGTGCACGGTCAGGCGGCGCTCCTCGGAGATCAGCGGGCCGATCTCGACCTCGCCGTCCAACGGATCTCCGGAACGCACGCGGTCCACCTCGGCGAGCACGGCGCCGACGAACGCCGCGGCGATCCGTTCCTCGACGTAGACACGCTCGACCGCGCCGCAATTCTGTCCCGCGTTGGCGACGGCGCCCCACACGATCCCGCGGGCGGCGCGCGCGATGTCGGCATCGGCAGCGACGACGGACGGATGCTTGCCGCCGAGGCTCAGAACGACGGGTCGAGGCGCGGAGGCCGCGACGGCCATGATGCTCTGCCCCGTTTCGTGGGTTCCCGTCACGAACACTTTGGCCACCTTGTCGTGCGAGACGAGCCGCAATGTGTCTTCCGGGGTCCCGGGAACGATGTTCACGAGCCCCGCGGGGAATCCAGCCTCGGCGCAGAGCTCGCCGACGCGAAACGCCGTGAGCGGCGTCAGCAACGACGGCTTGAGGATCACCGCGTTTCCCATCGCCAGCGCCGATGCCGTCTGGATCAACGGCTGCGCGAACGGCAGCGATGACGAGGTGACCAGAACGACGACGCCGAGCGGGTCGTAAAGGTACAAGGCGCGCTTGTGGGCGAATAACGGGTGCCGGGGCTCGATCGGCTCGCCCTGGGTCAGTTCGCGGGCGTGGCGCGACAGGAACCGCAAGTGATCGAGGGAGGGGAGGACCTCGAGAGCCAACGCCTCCGCGAAAGGCTTGCCCTGCTCGAGCGCGATGAGACTGGCAAGCGAGTCGGCCTGTTCGTGGACCCGCTCCGCGAGCCTTCCGAGGCGGCGGGCGCGTTCTTCGAACGGGGCGCCGCGCCAGAGTTTCGAGGCAAAAGTGGCCGCCTCGATCGCGTGTTCGATCTCCGCGGCGTCGGCGCACGCCACCCACGCAAACGTCTCACCCGTCGACGGGTTGACGTCGGCGATGCGGGCACCCGCACCTGTCCCCGGCTCCCCGTTGATCCACGGGAGGAGGGGGAGCGGGCCCACGGCCGCGCCCACGCTCTCGAGATTCTTCACGAGCGCCAATATAGGTGCCGGCGTGCCCGAAGTCCGCCCGTCCGGAAAGGCCCCAAAACCAGTCACTTGCAGACGTAGGTTCGTGCGTATGATCTCAACTCAAGGTGATGGCGACACGCGTGTTTTTCGTGCGACACGGGGCGACCGTGCTCTCCGCGGAGGATCGATACGCGGGGTCCGCGGACGTTGCGCTTTCCGATGAGGGGCGCGCGCAGGCACGGGCGCTCGGCGCGCGCTTGGCGGGCGAGTCGATCGCCGCGGTCTATGCGAGCCCGATGTCCCGCGCGCGGGATACCGCGGAGCTGATTGTCGCCGACCGCGGTCTGGAGGTGGTGACGATCCCCGAGCTTCGCGAGACCGACCACGGTCACTGGGAAGGGAAGACGAGGGAGGAGATCCGCGCGGCGTTTCCCGACGAGTACCGCCGGTGGGAGAGGGACCCGTTCACGTTCGCGCCGTCCCGGGGCGAGACGGGGCTCCAGGTCCTTGCCCGCGCGCTACCGGCGTTTCTGGCGATCGTGAACCGTCATCCGGACAGCGGCGTCCTCATCGTTTCGCACAAGGCGACGATCCGTCTCGTCATCGGAGAGCTGCTCGGCGTCGAGCTGCGTGGCTACCGCGACCGCCTGGACATGAGCCCCTGCGGGTTGAACATCGTCGACGTGAAATCCGGGGCCGAGGCGCGGCTCGTGCTGTTCAACGACGTCTCTCACTACCAGACGGTGCCCGGCCCGACGGGGAAGCGCCTGTCGCCGTGGTGGGCCTGAGAATAGGGGACACTCCCACTAGTGTCCCGACGTTTGAGGCCGGTGTCGCTGTAACTTGCTGATCACGCACGCGTAAGCATCTAGTTTTCTTGGTCTCGA
>JAYUCM010000348.1:0-7417 GCA_043740355.1 Acidobacteriota bacterium
TTGGCACGGGCGGGAGAAACGGCCGCCATGGAGATCGCCTCGAACGCGCTCGGACCGTTTCCGCCGCGCGATGCATGTTAGTCGAGCGCAACCCGCCGCAGGAGATCGAAGTCCGTGAGCATCTTGCCCGTGCCCATGACGACCGACGTCAGCGGGTCGTCCGCGATCGACACCGGGAGTCCCGTCTCCTCGCGGAGGCGCTTGTCGAGGTTCTTGAGAAGCGCTCCCCCGCCGGTGAGGACGATCCCGCGGTCCACGATGTCCGCCGACAGCTCGGGAGGCGTCTGCTCGAGCGCGGCGCGGACCGCCTCGATGATCGTCGCCACGGTCTCGGCCAGCGCCTCGCGGATTTCCTCGTCCGAAACGACGATCGTCTTCGGTACGCCTTCCACCAGATCGCGCCCTTTGATCTCGAGCGTGATCTCCTCGTCGAGCGGGAACGCGGAGCCGAGTTTCATCTTCACTTCCTCGGCGGTCCGCTCACCGATGAGGAGGTTGTACTTCCGTTTGATGTACTGGATGATCGCCTCGTCCATCTCGTTGCCGGCGACGCGAACCGAGCGTGCGTAGACGATGCCGGCCATCGAGATGACGGCCACGTCGGACGTTCCACCGCCGATGTCGAGGACCATGTTGCCGGTGGGCTCCGTGATGGGGAGTCCCGCGCCGATCGCCGCCATCATCGCCTGCTCGACCAGATAGACCTCGGTCGCCTTCGCGCGCATGGCCGAATCGCGCACGGCGCGCTTTTCGACCTGGGTGATCTCGCTCGGGACGCCGATGACGATCCTCGGCCTCACGCCGAACTTCCGGTTGTGCGCTTTCTCGATGAAATACGAGAGCATCCGCTCCGTGTGCTCGAAGTCCGCGATCACGCCGTCCTTCATCGGCCGGATGGCGATGATGTTCCCGGGGGTGCGGCCGAGCATCTCCTTGGCTTCCCTGCCGACGGCTTCGACCTTTCCGGTCTTCTGGTTGACGGCGACGATCGAGGGTTCGCTGACGACGATCCCGCGTCCTTTCGAGTAAACGAGGGAATTCGCCGTACCCAGGTCGATGGCGAGGTCGTTCGAGAACATCGACAAGAAAGATGACGGAGACAAGGACATGAAGGCCTCTCAGCTCGCGGCACATCCATTGCGCCGGTGTCGGGAACGCTAATCTAGTCGCCGGAAACGACGAAAAGCAAGAAAACCCGACAGCGATTCTAGTAGGGGTCGACGTAGGCGCGGTGGGTCAGCTTCCGAACGTTGCCGGACGCGTCCTGGGCGAGGAGGGAGACGTCGTTGACACCTTCCTTGCGAAGACGGACGACCGCGTAAAAGGTGCCGCCGTCCGTCACATCGACCTTTTCGTTGTCAACCCACAGGAGCGCACCGGGCTCGGTCCGCCCGTTGAGGATGAGCATCGGTCCGGACTGAACGTTTTCGGTGATCTCCAGGGTCGGGGGGGTGGTGTCCCCCTTGTCGTGGAGGTTCTGCGAGGTCACACGAAATCGCCATGGTTCGCTGTACGGGCCGCGAATTCCCGCCGTCGTGACCGCAGCGACCTTCCAGTGGTACTCCCCCCGGTTTATGCCCTCCAGCTGGACCGTCGTTTCCACGCGGTCCGCCTCGTAGAGGGCGGAGGTGAAGAGCAGGCGGTCGGAGATCAGCAGGTGATAACGGGCCGCGCCCGCCATTTTTTCCCAGGTGAGCGTGGTCGACGCCTTGGACGGATCCTCGTGCACGAAGATCTTCTGGTCGGCGGGGGCGAGCAGGCGCGGGACTCCGGGTAAGACCTCCTTGGCCTGCAGCGCACCCGACGCGTCGGCCCGCATCCGCTCTCCCGGCTCGAGACGCTCGACCCGTCCCCCGGAGGAGAGCTGCACCCGGCCCTGAAAGACGTCCACCGCGGCCGCCTTCGATTCCTTGTCCGACACCACGCGGAACTCGCCGGCCTCTTCGGAGCGGGCGGAGACGTTCTCGGTCGCGACCTCGTGGAACGATCCGTCGACGTTCTTCTTCTGCGTCGAGGCGAGAACCTCGCCCCAGTTCAGCTTCTCGCTGACCCGGCGGATCTTGGTCGCCTGATCCTCGTGAATCTCACGGATCTCGAGGAGCGAGCCCGGGTTGATCGTCGTGAGCGTTCCGTCGAAGTAGATGAGCTGGACCGAGCCCGACCCGCCGGTCTTGACCTGGTCCCCGACTTGCAGAAGCAGCTTGCGATCCGCCGACTCCCAGCTGAATTCTCCCGCGCGCTTGACGCGGACGTCCCCCTCCATGTGGTAGATCCTGACGTCCTTCGAGGCCGTTCCCTCCCCCCGCGCGATGTCGATCGCCTTTTGAGAGAAGTTCTCCGAGCGGATCGCGGCGACCCGGGCGTCGTCGTACTGTCGACGCTGGAAGGCGTCTCGCCCTTCGGCAAGCGCGGACCGGGCGCTGCCGCGGATCTCCTCGATGTGGCCGGCGGCCGGATACTTCCAGGCCTCCGCCAGCCGCTCCTCCGCAAGGAGAATCGCTTCGTGCGCCTCCTGGCGGGGCTTGCTCGGCGCATAGAAGAAGAAATACCAGCCGGCGGCGAGGAGCAGCGCGACGACGAGGATGACCCCGGCCGCGACGCTCCGGTAGCTCACGGTGAACCAGTCGAGGAGGACGCTGGACTTCTGCTGCTGAACGGGCATGCGGGGGGAACGTCCTCCGCCGGGGTCTGTAGCTTCCTGCCCGGAACGCCGCGAATCTAACACCACCGTGTTGATCGCGCACGCCGCGCTGGACTACCATGGCGACTTTCTGCCCGAAGCGCCATCGGAGAAACGTCCATGTTGAACGTCATGCGCGACAATCTGAAGCACCTCAAGTGGGTGCTTGTCGTCGTCGCCCTTGCCATGCTTGGTTATCTGGGCAGTTACTTCGATCCGCGGGTCAAGAGGGGCGGCGCAGCGTCCGACTGGGCGGCGCGCGTGGATGGCCACGCGATCTCGACGCAAGATTTCCTGCAGATCGCTCGCGGCCAGGACGATTACTACCGCAAGCTCCTCGGGGCGCAGTACGAGCAGATGAAGAAGAACCTGAAGCTCGGCTCGCAGGCCATCCAGAGTCTGGTCGACCGGCAGCTCGTCCTCGCCGAAGCGCGCGCTTTGGGACTGACCACGACGAAGGAAGCCGTCTCGAAGGCCATCCTCGACAATCCCGACTTCAAGGACCCTTCGGGCAACTTCGTCGGCAAGGATCGCTACGCGGAGTTCATCGGGCAGAATTTCGACGGAGGCGTCGAAGGGTACGAGCTCCGCCTCGCCGATGACCTCTTGGCCAGGCAGTGGGTCCAGGTCATGACGGCCTCGGCGCGCATCTCGGACGCGGAGCTCGAGCAAGCCTGGCGCTCGCGCAACGTGCGCGCGGCGGCCGACTATGTCTTCGTTCCCGCACAGTCCATGCCCGGGGACACGAGCGTCGACGCCTCGACGCTCGCGGCGTGGCACGCGGCGCACGCGAGCGAGTACAGGCGACCGGAGGCCCGCAAGGTCCGCCTCGTCGTGATCGACCGCCAGGCACAGATGGCGAACGCGAAAGTCTCGGAAGCCGACGTCAAGAGCGACTACGACGCGCACGCGGCCGACTATGCGCGTCCGGACCAGCGCCGCGCGCGTCACATCCTTTTCAAGTTCCCCGCCGGAGCGAGCGAAGCGGACAAAGTTTCGCTCCGCGACAAGGCGGCGTCCGTGCTCGCCCGCGCGCAAAAAGGCGAGGACTTCGCCGCGATGGCGCGGTCGATGTCTCAAGACACCGCATCGGCCGCGCAGGGGGGCGAGCTCGGTTGGTTCCGCCGCGGCGCCATGGTCAAGGCGTTCGACGACGCCGCCTTTTCGACCGCCGCCGGGCAGTTCGCGCCGGTCGTCGAGACGGACTTCGGGTACCACGTCCTCCAGGTGGAGGAGGTCCGCGCCGAGGGCACCGCTCCGCTCGACGAGGTCAAGGACTCCATCCGCCGCCGCCTCCAGGTGCAGCGCGCCCAGGTCCTGGCGACCGCCGAGGCGCAACGGCTCGCCGGTGAGGTCAAAAAACCGGCGGACCTCGACGCGGTCGCGGCGAAGGCCGGGCTGAAAATCGAAGAGCACCTCGTGCCCGGCGACGACGAGGCCACCGCCCTCGGCCCGTCTCCGGAGTTCACCAGCGCCGTTTCGTCCATGGCGCCGGGTCAGGTCTCCCCGCCGCTCGGCGTCGCACGCGGCCTCGCCGTCGTCGCATGCACGGAGATCGTTCCCTCTGCGGTGCTCCCGCTCACCGAGGTGGCGAGCCGGGTCAAGGCGGACGTGCTGAACGAGCGGGGACGGCAAGCCGCCTACCTCGCCGCGCGCCGCATCGCAGCCGGCGCCAGCCTGGCCGAAGGGGCGAAACCGATGAAGCTCGAGGTCAAGAAGAGCGGCGACCTTTCCGCCAACGCCGATCTTCCCGGAGTCGGCCGCGTTCCCGAGCTCGAAGCGGCTCTGTTCGGCGCGGGAAGCGCGATCGGCGCCAAGGGGTCGGTGCTCGCCCCCTTAGGCGCGATCGCCTACGAGGTCACCCGGCACGATGCGTTCGACACTTCGAAGTTCGAGGCCGACAAGGCGGCGCTCCGCGACCAGCTGATGCAGCAGCGCCGCGACCAGCTGACGCAGGGCCTCATCGAAAACTTGCGGCAGAAACACACGATCGAAGTCAACCAACCCCTCGTCGACGGCGTCAACGGATAGGACGGCACCGCCTTTTACGTTCCCGTCATCGGTCTCACCAAACGAGGCCTGGTCCCTGGAGCCCCACGGACTCGATACTTCCCCCGATCGAAGGAGGAGGATCGATGCTCGTCCAGGCGGCGGAGACGCGGTTTCAGAGAGGCCTTGCGGCGCTCGGCGAGGGCCGCGGTCTCGAGGCCCTGGCGCTGTTCGAAGCGGCGCTCGAGCTCGACCGGCGGCTCGGCTCGCGGACACCGCAGGCGCGGTACCTCTCCTACTACGGTTTGTCCCTGGCACGTGACGGAAGCCATCTGCGCGAAGGCGCGGATTTCTGCCGCCAGGCGATCGACCTCGAGTTCTTCAACGCGGACCTGTTCTGGAACTACGGGCGCGTGCTGCTCCTTTCGGACCGCCGGAAGGAAGCGTTCGCCGTCTTCGTCAAGGGCCTTTCGGTCCAGAAGAACCACCAGGATATTCTTCACGAGCTCCGACGGATGGGTTGGCGCCGGCGCCCGGTGCTCGCCTTCTTGACGCGCGGCAACCGGCTCAACGTCGCCCTCGGAAAGTTCTTGCGACCCGGAGGCCGGCCCGTCTCCATCCGGAAAACGGCTTCGCGGACGGTGGCCTAGGCTACGATTCGTCCCCGAGCACGGTGCGCACCTGGCGGAGCACGTCGCGGATGTCGAAAGGCTTCGCGAGAAAACCCCCGCTCTGCGACATGTAGTAACCCAGGTTCCCGTCCGACTGGAGCAGACCCGACATGAAAATCGTCCGCGACGCGAGCTCGGCGTCCATTTGACGAATCTGATGGTGCAGCATCACGCCGTTCATGTCGGGCAGATTGAAATCCAGGAGCGCGATGTCGTAGATGTTCTCGCGAATGAGCTGTAGCGCGGCCGCGGCGTCGGCAGCCGCATCCACGACGTAACCCTCCGCGAGCAGGACGTCCCGCAGGAGCTCGACGATCTCGGCTTCGTCGTCGACGACGAGGACCCGCTCACCTGCCATGCCGCTTGGACCTCACGTGAGGACTCATACTAACCTCAGCGCCCGTCAGATCGTCAGAACGACCTTGCCGAACGCTTCGCGAGCCTCCAGGTACCGGTGCGCGCCGGCAATGTCCTCGAAGGGGAAGACCCGGTCGACAACCGGGCGAAGGCGCCCCGACGCGACGAGCGACAGGACGGTCGCCAACTCGTGGCCGCCTCCCATGGTCGACCCCAGAATGGATAAGCTCTTGAAGAACACGAGCCGGAAGTCGGTCTTCAATTCGTACCCGGAGGTTGCGCCGCAGGTGACGTAACGGCCCCCTCGGGCGAGGCAGCGCAGCGACCGCTCGAACGTGTCGGCCCCGATGTGGTCGACGACGACGTCGGCGCCGCGACCTTCGGTCCAACGCCGGACCTCGGCGGCGAAGTCCGCCGAGCGATAGTTCACCGCCTCCTCCGCCCCGAGCGCAAGTCCTCTCGCGCATTTCTCGTCGCTCCCCGCGGTCGTCAAGACCCGCGCGCCGAGGAGCGTCGCGATCTGGATCGCCGCGACCGAGACGCCGGACCCCGCGGCATGCACGACCACGCGCTCGCCCGGCTGTACCCGCGCCCGGCTTTTCAGCATGTGCCATGCGGTCAGGAACGTCAGCGGAACCGCGGCGGCTTCCGCCCAGTCCAGCCCGGGCGGTTTCGGGAAGCAACCGTCGTCCGAGACGACGAGATACTCCTGACAACCTCCGTCGCGCGACTCGCCGATGATTCCGAAGGTCCGGCAGAGTGCGTTCTCCCCCGCGCGGCAGGCGTGACAGCGGCCGCACGACACCCCCGGCGCGACCACGACCTCGTCGCCCACCGCGACTCCCGTCGCTCCGGGGCCCAAGCGCTCGACGACGCCGGCGGCGTCGCACCCGGGGACGATCGGAAGCGGAAACGAGTGACCCGCGACGCCGTTCCGCACCCAGAGATCGAGATGGTTGAGCCCGACCGCACGCACCCGAATGCGCAGCTCGCGCGGCCCGGGATCCGGGACCGGCCGCTCCTCGAACTTCAGAACCTCAGGACCCCCGTGTTCACGGATGACGACGGCGCGCAAATCAGCGTCCGAGGTCGATCCAGACGCTCTTGGTCTCGAGGTAGCCGTCGATCGCCTCTTGCCCCAGGTCGCGCCCGAAGCCGCTCTGCTTGAACCCGCCGAACGGCAGGGACGGGTCGTAGAGGTTGTAGGTGTTCACCCAGACCGTGCCCGCTCGGATCGCGCGCGCCACCCGGTGCGCCTTCGCGACGTCGCGAGTCCACACGCCGGCGGCAAGTCCGTAGATCGTGGCGTTCGCCTTGGCGACGGCGTCTTCGGGTCCGTCGAACGGAAGGACCGCGAGCACGGGCCCGAAGATCTCCTCGCGGGCGATCTTCATCTCCGGTGTGACCGCGTCGAACACGGTCGGCCTCACGAAGTACCCCTTGCCCCCGTTGATCTCGGAGGCGCGCCGTCCGCCGGCGGCGATCCGCGCGCCGTCTTTCTGCCCCGAGGCGATGTACCCGAGCACCGTGTCCATCTGGCCCGCCGAAATCACCGGCCCCATGCGCGTACCCTTCTCGCGAGGGTCGCCGAGAACGATCGCGTCCGTGCGCTCCGCGAGCTGCGCGACGAAGCCGTCGTGGATCGACTTTTCGACGAAGAGGCGCGAGCCGGCCGCGCACACTTCGCCCTTGTTGTAGAAGATCCCGTTGAACGCGCCGC
>JAYUCM010000349.1:0-18657 GCA_043740355.1 Acidobacteriota bacterium
TCTCCCATTGAGTCATTCGCGCGATGCGAATGACTCAATGGGAGACCTGACCCCTATTTCTGTAGGGCTTGCTCGAGGTCGGCGATGAGATCGTCCGGATGCTCGATGCCGACCGAGAGCCGGATCAAGTCCGGCGGCGCCGTCGAGCCCACGCCTTCGCTGGTCGCCCGGTGCTCGATCAAGCTCTCGACGCTCCCGAGCGACGTCGCGCGGACGAACAGCTTCGCTCGCGAGACGGCGGCCACCGCCGCGTCCCGTCCTCCGCGCACCTGAAACGAGAGCATGCCGCCGAAGGCCCGCATCTGCCGCGCGGCGATCGCATGCCCCGCGTGGCTCTGCAGCCCCGGGTAATGCACCGCCGCGACCTCCGGGCGCTCCGCCAACGCGCGCGCGACGAGCATCGCGTTTTCCGCGTGACGCTCCATCCGCAGCGCGAGCGTCCGCAAGCCGCGCAGCACGAGCCACGAGGCGAACGGGTGGGCGACGGCCCCGAGGATGTGGCGCGCGTGCTCGACCCTGTCGAACAACGCATCGCGGTGCGCGAAGACGAGCGCCCCGCCCATCACGTCGCTGTGGCCGCCGAGGTACTTCGTCGACGCCTGGAGCGTGATGTCGGCGCCCCAGTCGAGCGGACGCTGGAGCGCCGCGGTCGCGAAGGTATTGTCCGCGACGATGACGGCTCCGGCTGCCTTGGCCAGAGCGATCGCGGCGGGGAGATCGACGACCTTGAGGAGCGGGTTCGACGGGGTTTCCAGCCACACGACGCGCGCCGGCTTCCGGAGCGCGTGCGCGAGGTTCGCCAGGTCTCCCATGTCGACGATCTCGGTGACGATCCCCCACTTCGCCAGGAAGTCGCTCGACGCGACGCGAAAGCCGTAGTAGGCGTCGTTCGGCAAGATCACGCGGTCGCCGGCGCCGAGGCTCTCGAGAATCGCCAGCCCCGCCGCCATGCCCGAGGCGAAAACAAGGGCGGCCTCGCCGGCCTCCATACGCGCAAGCGCCGCCTCGAGCAGAGCGTGCGTCGGGCCCCCCTCGCGCCCGTACTGGAACTCTCCGGTCAGTGCGAGGTCGGCGTCTCTCGTAAACGTCGTCGCGAGGTGGATCGGCGGCACGACCGCGCCCGTCACGGGGTCCGGCTCCGTCGCGTGCACGGCGATCGTCTCGAATCTCACGAGCGCATTATGCGGACACTTCCCCGATTCCTCTAGGGCCACGATCGACGAAGATTTTTCCGAGCGTCGCGGCGACGATCACCGCCCCGCCTGCGAGCGTCCACGCGGACGGCCGCTCGCCGTGAACGAGCCACGCCCAGAGCGGGTTCAGCACGGGCTCCGCGAGCAAGAGCAGCGACGCTTCGAGCGCGCCGACGTGACGGAGTCCGTGGTTGAGAAGGACGTAGGCCAGCCCGATCTGGAACACGCCCAAGCACAGGACGATCGCCGCGTCGACGGGGCGCACCGCGGCGACGGGCAGCGCGAACGGGAGGCCGAACAGGAACGCGTACACGTTGCCGAGGACGACGGCGGCCGCGGCACCGCCGCGGGGCCCGCCGGCCTTCCCCATGAAGCGGAGTCCGGTCACGGCGAAGGCCCAGCACAGGCCCGACAACGCCGCGAGGATGTTCCCGTTGAACGGATCGGGGGCGGTGACGCTCCCGGCCTCGCGCCCCACGAAAAACAGCGCGAGCCCGCCGCCGAGCGCGACCATGAGGGTCAGCTCACGCCGTCGAATGGGCTCCTTCAGAAGCCACGGTCCGAGGAGCACGAGATAGATGGGCGCCGTCGCCTGCAGAAAGATCGTGCTCGCGGCCGTCGTCAACTTGTTCGCGAGGACGAAGAGGATCATCGTCGCCGCGTAGACCGCGCCGACCCCGGCGGAAAACCTGGAGAAACCGTGCCGCGCCGCGGGGAGCATCAGAAGGAGCGCGACCGCGGCGACTCCCGAACGGAACGATGCGACCTGCCAGCCGGTGAGATGCGTGGCTTTGATCGCGGCGCCGCCGGTCGAGAACAAGATGGCCGCGGCGAGGATCGCCAGTCGGGAGCGCAACGGATGATCGACGGTGCGAGAGGCGTTGCGCGGCACGGCGCGCACTTTGAACGAAAGCCGGAGATTCGTCAAAAGCTTCTTGACGTTGTCCGGATCTCACGGAAGATGGGAAGGATGACCGACGCGGACGCGCTCTTCCTCGGGACAATCCCCGAGTTCTACGACCGCTGCCTCGGGCCGTTCCTCTTCGAGCCTTACGCCTCCGATCTCGCCCGACGGATTGCGGCGACGCCCGACTCCCGGGTTCTCGAGCTGGCGTGCGGGACCGGGATCGTTACGCGACGGCTTCGCCTCACGCTCCCCGCGGGCGCGCAGCTCGTCGCCAGCGACTTGAGCGAGGCGATGATCGCGATCGCGCGTGAGAAGCTCGCCGGGGCGGACATCCATTGGCGCGCCGCCGACGCCTCCGCCCTCCCGTTCAAGGACGGCGCCTTCGACGCGGTCGTCTGCCAGTTCGGCTTGATGTTCCTGCCCGACCCGGCTCGAGGCTTCAGCGAGGCGCGGCGAGTCCTGCGCCCCGGGGGTGAGTTCCTCGCCAACGTGTGGTGCTCCCTGGACGAGAACCCGGCAGCGGGGATCGCGCACGCGGTGCTCTCCAGGCTGTTCGAGGACGACCCGCCGCAGTTCCTCCGCATACCGTACGGATCGTTGGACGCCGAAGCCTTGCGAGCGCTGGCGGCGGGAGCCGGGTTTACGACCGCGGCCGTCTCGCGCGTCGCGCTCGAAGGCCGCGCGGAATCGGCCCGCCTCGTGGCGAACGGATTCGCGAAGGGCACGCCGCTCGCCTCGGCGTTAGCTTCGCGAGGCGCCGATCTGGACGCGGTCGCCGCGGCATTCGAGGCGGTGCTCGCTCCGCACGGCGGCGACCCGTTCCGCTCGCCGCTCGCGGCGCTCGTCCTCGCCGCATCATAGAATCCCGTCGTGATCGTTCCGCTCGTCCTCGCCGCGGCGACAGCCGTCACGCTCTCCGAACCGCCGGTCCGTCCGAGCGTCGTCATCGTCACGCTCGACACCACGCGCGCCGATCACCTCGGCTGCTACGGCGCGGCGCGCGCGGCGACGCCCCATCTCGACGCGCTCGCGCGAAGCGGCGTGCGCTGCGAGCAGGCGCTCTCACCGGTCCCGCTGACGCTCCCCGCGCACGCAAGCCTCCTGACCGGCCGCGTGCCGCGCCGCCACGGTGTGCGCGACAACGCGGGGTTCAAGCTCGACCCCAAGGTCCCGCTGTTGACCGAGCACCTGCGTGACGCCGGCTACACGACCGCAGCCTTCGTCTCCGCCGCGGTGCTCGATCGCGACGCCGGCCTCGCGCGCGGCTTTGCGGCATACGACGACACCGTGCGCGTGGGCGACCGGCGAGCTTTCGACTACCAGGAGCGCGCGGCAAACCAGACCGTCGACGCGTTGCTGCCGCGCCTACCGGCGCTCAAGCCACCGTTTTTCCTGTGGGTACATTTCTACGATCCTCATGCCCCTTACGTGCCGCCCGAGCCCTATGCGTCACGCTTCAAGGACCGTCCTTACGACGGAGAGATCGCGTTCATGGACGCGCAGCTCGGCCGGCTTCTCGACGCCCTGAAACGCCTCGGGGCGACGCTCTACATCGTGGTCGCCGGGGACCACGGCGAGAGCTTGGGTGAGCACGGCGAGGACGGGCACGGCATCTTCTTGTATCAGGCGACGCAACGCGTCCCGCTGATCGTCACCGGGCCGGGGCTCCCGCCGGGTACGACGGTGTCGTCGACCGTCGGGCTGGTCGACGTCGCTCCGACGATTCTCGACCTTCTCAGTCTCCCCGCGCTCGGAGAGACGGACGGGCGCTCGCTCTCGCCGCTGCTCCACGGCGCTCGCCCCGCCGGTCGGGACTACGAGATGGAGACGTTGTACCCGTCGTTTTCGTACGGGTGGGCGCCCTTGCGAGCGCTGTGCGCCGGCCCCTACAAGTACGTCGCGGCGCCGCGCCCTGAGCTCTACGAGCTGCCCACCGACCCGCGCGAGATCAACGACGTCGTCCACAAGAAGGCGACGCGCGCGGCGGAGCTCGCACGCACCCTCGCCGGGCGCACGCGCGGCGACGCCTCGATGGTTCCGGAGGACGACGCTGCAATCGGCGAACGCCGAGAAAAGCTGGCGTCTTTGGGCTACGTCTCAGCTTCGGCGGCGCCGGAGAGCGGAGCGCTCGACCCGAAGGACGGGGTGAAGCTCCTCCCCGACCTCGACGCCGCGCGGCGCGCGGTCCAGCTCGGCGACCCCAGGGATGCCGTCGTACCCATGAGGCGTCTCCTTGCCCGAAACCCGCGAAACGTCCCGGCGCGCCTGTTGCTCGGTGAGGCGCAGCTCGCTTCGGGCCGCACCGACGAAGCGATCGCCACCTATCGCGGCGTGGCGGAGCTCTCTCCGAACAACGCTCTGGCGTGGTTCGACCTCGGGAACGCGTACGCCGGCAAGGCGGTGAACGACGATGCGGCGTTCGCCGAGGCGAAACGCGCGTATGAGCGCGCCCTCACCCTCCTACCGCGCCATGCGGACACGTATCTGAATTTGGCCGCGCTCCATGCCGGACGACACGACCCCGAGCGGTCGCGAGAGACGCTCTTGCGCGCGCGCGCCGCCAACATTTTGGACCCGACGCTCGAGACCGAGCTGGGTCTGCTGGAGGGCGCTCGGAAGGATGCGGCAGGGGCGCGTGTCGCGTTCGAACGGGCCCTCGCCCTCGACCCGCGTCAGCCCGAGGCCCTCGAGGGTCTCGGGCAGCTCGCCTACGTCGCTGGAGACTTCGCTCCCGCGGCGGTGTACTACGAGCGCGCGCTCGAGGCGCATCCATCGGCCGCGCGCGCCAAGACGCTCGGCGCGCTCCGCCTCTACCAGCTGAACGACCGGGCGGGCGCACGCGTCGCGTTCGCGCGCGCACTCGCCCTGTCTTCCCCAGGCGATCCCGACGTTCCGGATCTTCGAGCGCTCGTCGATGAGCTGAGGCGATAGCCGTGGAGCGCAGGTTGCTCACGCGTTTCGCCTGGCTCGCGATCGCCGCGGCCGTCGCCACGATGGGGCTCAAGGCCCTCGCCTACCACCTGACCGGCTCGGTCGGCCTGCTCTCCGACGCGCTCGAGTCGCTCGTCAACCTCGCCGGGGCGCTGATGGCGCTTGCGATGCTGACCGCCGCCGCACGCCCGCCCGACGAAGATCATGCGTACGGCCACAGTAAAGCCGAGTACTTCTCCAGCGTTCTCGAGGGGACGCTCATCCTCATCGCGGCCGTCAGCATCGGCGTCGCCGCCGTCTCACGCCTCCTCCATCCGCAGCCGCTTCAGAAAATCGGCGCCGGGCTGGCCGTCTCGGTCGGCGCTTCGGTGATCAATCTCGTGATCGCGCTCGTGCTGTTGCGCGCGGGCAAGCGGGAACGCTCGATCGCCCTCGATGCCAGCGCCCGCCATCTGTTGACCGACGTCTGGACGTCGGCGGGCGTCGTGGTCGGCGTCGGCGCGGTCGCCCTGACCGGTTGGCAGCCTCTCGATCCGGCCGTCGCGCTCATCGTCGCCGCGAACGTCGTCTGGGCGGGCTACCGCCTGGTCCGCGCGTCGGTTGCCGGTCTCATGGACACGGCCCTTCCCGCCGAGGAATACGCCAGCTTGCGCCGCGTGCTCGACGCGCACGTAAAAAACGGCATCCAGTACCACGCCCTGCGCACGCGCGAATCGGGGGCGCGCCGTTTCGTCTCGCTCCATGTGCTGGTGCCGGGTGACTGGACCGTGCACCGCGGGCACACGCTGCTCGAGCGGATCGAGGCCGAGATTCGCGGCGTCGTCCCCAACGTGACGGTCCTGACGCACCTCGAATCCCTCGACGACCCCGCCTCTTGGGACGACCAATCGCTCGATCGGGTGGGGGCGTCGCCGAAGCCTTGAGTCGCCGGAGGAATGCCGATGGGAACGAACGCAGAACGCACGGGGAAGATCGAGTACCGGAAGGAAGGGTTCATCCTTCACTGGGACGAGCACGCTCTCACCGTGGAGGTCATCGACTATGACGCCACGGTGCTGCGGCTGGCCTGGAAGGACGTGCAGGCGCTCGCCCTCGTCGCCTCAGGTGTCCCCTCGCCCAGAACCGTGAAGCCGCGCCCGAGACGCCTCGTCCCTCCCGAGGTGTGACGGCCGCGTCGCCATCCCGTGTATCGTGCGGCCCATGACACGACGCGCCCCGACGCCGGAAACGACCGGCGGCTTTGCCGCTCTCGGGCTCGACCCGCGCCTCTTGGCGGCCCTTGTTGCCTTGGGTTACGAAGAGCCGACGCCTGTCCAGAGCGCGGCGATCCCGCCGCTCCTCGGCGGTCGCGACGTCCTGGCCCAGGCCGCGACGGGAACCGGGAAGACCGCGGCGTTCGCGCTCCCGCTCCTGCACCTCCTGACCCCGAAGGCCGGAGCGAAGGAGCGAACCAAGGCCTTGATCCTCGTCCCCACGCGCGAGCTGGCGATGCAAGTCGCGGAAGCCGTGCACCGCTATGGGAGAGAGCTCGGCGCGATCTCGCTGCCGGTTTACGGCGGAGCCTCGATGGAGACGCAGGTGCAGGCGCTGGGGCGCGGCGTGGACGTCGTCGTCGCGACTCCGGGGCGCGCGCTCGATCACATCAGGCGGCGCACGCTCCACCTCGCCTCGGTGGCTGTCGTCGTTCTCGACGAAGCGGACGAGATGCTCGACATGGGATTCGCCGAGGATCTCGAGGCGATTCTGGACGCGACGCCGAAGGAAAGGCAGACAGCGTTGTTTTCGGCGACGATTCCTCCGCGCATCGCTTCGATCGCCGCGAAGTATCTGAAGAACCCGCAGAAGATCACGATCGATCGCGAGACGGTCCCTTCGGGCCAGGCGGCGCGCGTTCGTCAGGTGGCCTACATCGTTCCGCGCGCGCACAAGATGGCGGCGCTCGGGCGCGTGCTCGACATCGAGCACCCCGCCTCCGCGATCGTGTTCTGCCGGACCCGAACCGAGGTCGACGCGCTGACCGAGACGCTGAACGCCCGCGGGTTCCGCGCCGAGGCGCTCCACGGAGGATTGTCGCAACCGCATCGCGACCGCGTGATGAAGTCGTTCCGCGCCAACAAGACCGACCTGCTGGTCGCGACCGACGTCGCGGCGCGGGGGCTCGACGTGCGACATGTCTCGCACGTGGTGAACTACGACGTGCCCGCGGCCGCCGAAGGGTACGTGCATCGGATCGGGCGTACGGGCCGCGCCGGAGGGGAAGGGGTCGCGATCACCCTCGCCGAGCCGCGCGAGCACAGGCTGCTCCGCAACATCGAGCATCAAACCAAGCAGAAGATCGAGATCCAATCGGTGCCGACGGTGGCCGATCTGCGCGCGCGGCGGATGGAGCTGACGCGCGCCGCGCTGCGCGAGACGATCCTCGCGGGCGGATTGGACTCGTTCCGAGGCGTCGTGGAGTCGCTCGCGGATGAATTCGACGTGATGGACGTCGCGGCGGCGGCGGTCAAACAATCCGAGGGGCGGGACGGCGGCGGCGAGGAGCAGGAGATCCCCACCGTCTCCGCGCGGGGGGAGCGGAAGGAGCGGCCGGCGGCGCCGGCTCGTCCGCCGCATCGCCGGAAGGTCGCAACACACCCGGGCGCGCGCGGGCGCGGCGGCCCGGGGTGGGAGGTCGCGCGGCTGTTCATCGGCGCCGGACGGAACGTCAGTCTCCGCCCGGGCGATCTGGTCGGCGCGATCGCCAACGAGGTGGGGGTCGATTCCAGCGCCGTCGGCGCGATCCAGATCTCCGAGCGGCACACGATCGTCGAGGTGCCGGACGAGATCGCCGACGAGATCGTGACAAAGCTTCGCGCCGCGACGATCCGCGGCAAGCGCGTTCTGGTGCGGCGGGATCGTGCGGGTTAGGGGTCAGGTTTCCCATTGAGTCATTCGCAAGGTGCGAATGACTCAATGGGAAACCTGACCCCTAAAGCCATGGGAGACCTGACCCCGTCTATACTGACCGAAAGGAGATCGATGAACGCGCTGTTCGCGCTCGCGCTGATTCTGGGAATCATCCCTGGCCCGGCGCCCCAGAAGACGACGACCGGCGTCGCGACGGCCCCGCAAGTCGAGAAGCTCACCCAAGACCGCAAGGCCGAAGAGGCGATGGACAAGGGGCGCGCGGCGGTGGCCGCGCATCCCGACGACGTCGATCTCCGTCTCGCCCTGGCCCGCGCGATCGCGGCGAAAGCGCGGCGATTGAAGCGTGTCCTCAATGTAAACATGTCGAAGGAAGACATTGCCCGCGGGGAGGTCCAGCTGAAGGGCGTCGACCTGGGCGCCGCCACCCCTCAGGTCGACTACGACGCGGGGCTCTTCGACGAGGCGATCCTCCATCTCGAATACGGAATCAAGCGCGCGCCCCAGCGCGAGGACCTCCGCGTCTTTTACTGCTTCCTCCTGACGGACGCGGGACACATCGACCGCGCCAAGGCCGCGATCACGTCCACGCTCGCCGCGCTCCCGAAGACCCCGGCCTTGGCAAAGACGATGACGGCCTACGGGGCGGAGCGCGCGAAACGGGGCGATTCCGAAGGCGGAGCGGCGCTCCTCGCACCCGTCGCCTCCGCGTTTCCCACGGATGCGGCGATTTTGGTGGACTACGCCAACGTATTGACGCGGCTCGGACGAAAATCCGAGGCCTACGCGGCGTTCGACCGGGTCACCGAGCTTGCACCGCGCGAGGTCCGCTACGCACGCACCAATGCGGTCGGCGCGATGCTGCTGCGCGACTACCGCCGCGCACAAGCCGCGTTCGACGCTGCGTTCCGCCTCGGCCACGGCGTGGGCGACCAGTTCGCGTCGTACGCCGCCGCGTACGGGATCGACCCCAAGGGATCCGCGGCGTTGATGCGCGAGCTCGGTGCGCCCGCCGCGTCGTCCGATCCGTCGGTCGCGGACCTCGCGAACTCGTTCGCGCGCGCCGGGACAGCCGGCCCGGCGTCTCGAGAGGCGATGACCCTCGCGCGATCGCTCCTCGCCTCGCAGCAGTTCGTGTTGGCGATCCCGGTTCTGGACCGGGCGATCCGGGCGCGCCCGAAAGACGCCGAGGCGAAGACGATGCTGCAGACGACTTTCCGCGAGCTGGGCTGCGCCTCCCTCGCGAAGTAGTCACGGAGCAGGCGCGAGCAACCGCGTCAGCCAGAGCCGAAGCGTCACGGCCGCGGCCAGGAGCACCGCGCCGGTCCCCTGATGAAGCGTCGTCACGACGACCTTCCACTCCAGGGACAACGATCCCGAAGTCCAAGCCCCACGGGCGATCCAGGCGCAAAACCCGAGCGCCAGCTGGGTCGCGGTCGCGTGGACCACCGCCAGTCCGGCGCGCTTCAAGATCGGCTCGTTCGGATGGAACCCCCACGCGCGCACCCCCGCCGCGATGGTGAGCGCCGCGACGACGAAGGCGGAGACGATGTGCAGCATCAAGCCGGTGGCCAGGTGCCGCTGGATCGCGCCGAAGACGATCTGAACGAGAAGGGCCGCCACCGCGATCGAGGCGATGCGCCGATCGGCGCGGGCGCGCCCGTCGTGGACCGGCGCCCGGTCGCTCCGCCACGTTCTGGTGGTCACGACCGCGATCGCCACCAGAAGCGAGAGGAACACCTGCGCCGTCACCCCGTGCACGACGGCCAGGGCGATGCTCTTCTCGGTGACGCGCAGGCCGCCCAGGATCCCCTGGACGACGACGAGCGCAACCGCGACGAATCCCGCGCGCTTCACCGAGGCGCGCGTTTCGACGAGCCCGAGGTGGACGGCGAGCGTCACGGTCGTCAGCCCGACGAGCGCGCCGAGCAATCGGTGCGCGTGCTCGTAGTAGATCCCGCCCGTCATCCGCGAGAACGGGTACAAGAACATGTTGTACCCGTACGAGCGCGGCCAATCGACGACGGCGAGGCCGGCCTTGTTGCTGGTGACGAGTCCCCCGGCGACGAGAAGGAGGAAGGTCGCGGCCACCGCAACGCGCGCCAGCATCGCGGTCCAGTCCGGCGGGGAGCCGAAGCGGCGCGGCCGCCGCGTCCCCCACCACGCGCCTGCGGCGGCAAGCACGGACGAAAAGACGATCGAGCCGGGGAGCCAGAGCACGGCATTCGGGACGAGGGCGTTGGGACGGTCCGCGGTCGAGAGAAAACTCCCGAGCACGAGAAGGTTGAGCAGGCCCGTCAGTGCCCCGGCGTAGGCGCCGCCGCGCACGCCGCGTAGGCCGCGGCTTCCGCCCAGGAATCCTCCCGCGAGAAGCGTCAAGAGCAAGAGGACGAGCACGAGCGCCGGCGGGGCGAGAACCACCGGGAGGCGCGCGAGGTAGCCGATCGCCCACATCGCGACCGAGGTGCCGAAGCCGATCGCCAGGACGTCGCCGGCGCCGCGGGTTCTGTGAGCGGGGTTGCCGTTCATGGGCCGCGCATTGTAGACCGGTGCCATGCTAGCGTGACGCGTCGATGCCGACAGCCCGTTCCGAGAGACTCTTCACGTTTCGCAGCGGCGGTTGGGTGCTGGTCCTCGCTTTCGCGGTGACCGTCGTCGGGACGCTCTGGAACCTGGCGCCGCTCCTGAATCCGAAGCGTGTGCGTCCGCGCGGGGACGGGCGGACGGCGGCAAGCTACGAGTTCGACCTCGGGACGACCCTCGTGCCGAAGGAGAAGATCGTCTCCGCCGGGATGGTCACCGATGCCCTCCCCCCGCTGAACGAACCGAAGGCGCTCACGCTCGCGGAGCTCGCGGGGCTCGAGACGATCGGCCGTGGGAAGTACCTGGTCCCGTCAGACAAGGTGATCGGCGTCGTCGTCAACCGCGCGTCGCGCGCCTACCCGCTGCGCGTGCTCGTCTGGCACGAGGTCGTCAACGATACCGTCGACGGGATCCCGATCGTCGTCACCTACAACCCTCTCTCCGAAGGAATCGCGGTGTTCGATCGCCGCGTCGCGGGTGAAACGCTCACCTTCGGCGTCAGCGGCCTTCTGTATCAGTCGAACCTCTTGATGTACGACCCCCGCCCGGAGCGCTTAGCCGAGAGCCTGTGGAGCCAGCTCCAGGCGCGCGCGATTGCGGGCCCTGCCGCTGCGGCCGGAAGGACGCTCTCCCTGGTCCCGTTCGCGCTGGCGCGCTGGTCGGACTGGCAGGCGGACCGGCCGGAGACGACGATCTTGGCCCCGGTAGACGGCGACGGATCGAAGTACGGCCGGGACGTCTACGGCTCTTACTTCAACTCCGACGCGCTTCGCTTCCCGGTGAATCCGCTTCCGCCCGAAGGATGGCCCGGCAAGAAGACCCGCGTCTTCGTGACGGGGGCCCCCGGCGCGTGGATCGTGACACCCCTCGCCATGCAGAACGACGACGGTCGCTTCGAGGTCGCGGGTCCGTCGGGGACGACGCCTGTCGTTGGTTTCTACGCGTTCTGGTTCGCCTGGTACGCAACCCACGCGGACGACCCCGGAACCGTGGCGGAGACGTGGGGTGCGCGCTGACCCATCGCGAGGAATGCGGCGGCCCTGTCGGCGGCCTCCTCTCCAGAGCGGATGCAATCCGGGAGGCCGAACGCGCCGGCGACGCCTCCTGCGAAGAACAACCCGGGATGCGCGGCGGCGCGAGCTTGAATCATCTCGATCAGGGCCCGTGCACCGACGTCGAACTGCGGCATCGCACGCGGGGATCGGTGCACCGTCGCGAGCAGCGGCTCGCCGCCGATGGCGAGAACGCGGCGGATCGTGTCGTCGGCCAGGCGGATGAGACTTGCGTCGTCGCCGTCGAGAGCCTGCGGGCGCGTCGCACCGCCGACGAACGCGCGGAAGACCGCGGATCCTTTCGGAGCACGTCCTTCGAATTTTTCGCTGACGTAGCTGCACGCGAGGATCGGAAGGTCCTCCGTCCGCGGCACGAAGAACCCGTTGCCTTCGAGACGCGCCCCCACGTCGCCTCGGCGGTAAGCGATGTTGACCGTCGCGCACGAAGCGTAGCGCAGCTGGGAGAGCACGCCGGTGAGCTGTCCGTCCTGCGCGCCGAGAGCGCGCGCGGCCTCCCCGGCGGGGCAGGCCAGAAGCACCGCTCCCGCCATGAGCGTCTCGCCGGACGCCAGCCGCACCGACCATCCGTGGGACGCGGGCATCGCCACGACAGCCTCGACGCGAGCGCCCAACCGCACGCACCCGCCGGGAAGCCGCGCGACCAGCGCCTCGACGATGCGCGAAAGACCGCCGTCGACCGCAACGAACCCTCCCCGCCCGGTTCCGTGGCCGAACGGCCGATGCGGGCCCCGGGAGCTCGCCGCGCGGCGCAGCCCGCGTGTCACGCTTCCGTCGACGGCCTCCAAGTCGAGGAAGCGCGGCATCGTCATACGCAGGCTCAGGCGGTCGGCGTCGGCCGTGAACAGGCCGGCCATGACCGGCTCGGCGACGCGCTCCAAAACCTCGCGCCCGAAACGCCGGGTGACGAACGAGGCCAGGCTCTCATCATCGCGTGCCGCGGGTCGCCGACCGACGAAGGGCTCGAAAGCCATCCGCAGCTTTCCCCGCCATGTGAACAGAGGAGATCGCAGAATCGGCCCCAAGCGCGTGGGGGCCATCATCAGGAAACCCTCCGGCACGCGGTGGAGGCGTCCGCCGAGGAGGATCTGGGTGCCCGCGTTACCGCCGCCGAGCTCGCGAAGATCGGGGCCGAGCCCGATCCGTTCGCACAGCGCGACACCGGCGGGCTTCTGCGCCACGAGCGCGTCGGGTCCCGCCTCGAAGAGGAACTCCCCGTGACGCTCGGTGCGGATCTGCCCTCCGGCGCGGTCGTCCGCTTCGAGAACGACGACGGCGGGAGGGGTACCGTCCTGCCCGGCCCGTTCGACGAGACGGTGCGCTGCAGCCAGGCCGGTGATCCCGCCGCCGATGACGACGAGCGGCGCTACCGCAGCCACGCCGAGCTTTCGCGCGCCAAGGTGACGACGCCGTCGGCCCATGCGTCGTCGGCGTTGAGCGACGGGACCAGCCGCAGCGTGTCGCCGCCTGCCTCCTTGAAGCTGTCCGCGGCGCGGATCCCGATCTCCTCGATGGTCTCCAGGCAGTCGGCCACGAATGCCGAGCTCAAGATCAGCGCGCGCTTCACGCCGGTCCGCGCCAGCTCGACGACGACTTCGTCCGTGTGGGGGCGAATCCACGGCGACCGTCCGAGGCGCGACTGGAAACAAACGATGCGCCGCTCCTCGGGGATGCCCAAACCCGCGGCGATCGCGCGCGCGGTCGCGTAGCACTGCGCGCGGTAGCAGTTGCGGTTGGCTTCGACGATGCGGTCGCAGCACCCGGCGCTCTTCAAGCAGTGCGTACCCGTGTCGTCGCTCTTGATGCAGTGGCGCTCGGGGAGGCCGTGGAAGCTGAACACGACCTTCTCCCAGGGTGCCTCGTCGAACACCGGCCGCGCCACGCCGACGCACGCGTCGATGAACGCCTTGTGGTCGTAAAACGGCGGGACCACGTGGATGAACGGGGTGTTCCAGCAACCCGACGCCTCGGCGAACACCTTCTCGATCGAGGAGCCGGTGGCCGCGGAGCTGTATTGCGGGTACAGCGGAAACACCACGAGGCGATCGACGGCGCTTCGCCTGAAGCGTAAGAGCGCGTCTTCAATCGACGGGTTGCCGTAGCGCATGGCGAGCTCGACGACGACCCCCTCGCCGCAACGCTTCTGGACCTTTTGCGCGAGGTCTTTTCCATGGAACAGGAGGGGCGACCCGCGCTCCGTCCAGATCTTCTCGTAGGCCCGGCCTGAAGCTCGCGGGCGGAACGGCAGGATGACGAGATTGAGCAGGAGCCACCGACGAATCGCGCCGATGTCAATGACGCGCGGATCGGAGAGGAACTCGCGAAGGTAGCGGCGCACGTCTCCCGATCTTGGACTCTCGGGCGTGCCGAGGTTGACAAGAAGGAGGCCGACGCGATCCTTGGGTGGCATTCCCGCTCCCCGGAAGTCGCGTAGTCTACTCTTTGCGCGCCGCTTCCCGCTGCTGCCGCAACACGTGCTGCGCGCGGTTGAACACCTCGTCGAGCCCCATCTCGTCGGAGCCGTAGTAGCCGCGGATGCGGCCGGATCCGTCCACGAGCACGAGCTTCCCCGTATGGGCGATGTCGATCGGCCCAGCGCCTTGCGGCGGCGGGGAGACCACCGGGGTCTTGAATCCGTCGACGACGAGGCTACGCACCTGCTCCGGATCGCCGGTGAGCAAAGTCCACCGCGCCGGATCCACGCCCATCCCCTTCGCGTACTCGCGGAGAACCTCGGGCGTATCGTGCTCCGGGTCCACGCTGATCGACACGAGCCTGACGCCTTGGACGTTCCGCTCCGCAAACCCGGCCTGCAGGCGACCCATCCCTTGCATGATCGCCGGGCAGATCGATCGGCAGCTCGTGAAGAAAAAGTTGGCGACGTAGACCTGGCCGCGAAGCTCGGCGCTGCCGTACGGCTTCCCGTCCATGCCGACGAGCGAGAATTCCGGGAGCTTGGAGAGAACGGGCGGGGGCTCTGGGACGTGCCGCAAGAGGGGTCGAATGGCCGTCAGGGTCACGATACCGATCACGAAACCCCAGACGTACGGGTTGCGATACACCGTGCGTGCGTTCAACGTGCCCCTCGCGCCATGAACTCCTCGAGGAGGCGCGCGTATTTGTACTGCCTGAGGTTCTGGCGGGCGTTCAACAGGACGAGAAGCACGATCACCGCCCGGGGGCCTACGGGGAAGCTCGGGTCCCGCCACCAGAGAAAACCGTAAAGAGCACAGAGCGCGGCGGCGATCGACAGCCCCGCGATCGAAAGCCCGAGGAAGAGACGCTTGCGGCGGACGGCGCGGAGTGCGAAACGCTCTTCGGCTTCAGTCATCGAGCGCCGTCGCTATTCAGGAGGCCCCGCCTTCGCCAGGTAGTTGTCGACCGACCACCGCCCCGGCCCGTAGATGAGAAGGACGATGAGCAGAAAGAAGACCAGCGCCGTGAACTCGAGCCCCTGATTCTGCGTGAAGAGGCCTTGCTCGATGTAGACGAAAAACACCGCTCCGAAGAGCACCGGGATGTTGGCGAGGATCGCCGTGCGCGTCCACAGGCCGATCGCCATCATGAACCCGCCGCCGACGTGAGCCAGCGGGATGTAGTGGCTCAGGAGAAAAGTGAAAGGCTGAAACCGGCCGGACTTCATCAGCAGGTCGCTCAAGGCGGACATGTCGGTGAGGAAGAGAATTCCCTTCACGAACAGTCCCGCTCCGAGGTAAATCCGCAGGAGATCGAAGCAGAGGTCCTTGTTGGCCTCGACCTTCCTGTAGATCTCCGCGATTCCTGCCATCGAGAGCCGATTATACATGGCGTTTTTGAGTCTTGACCCCTCTTGGGGGGCCGCTTAAACTCCCGCGTCCGAGCATGAAGAGCGTTTTTGTCGACGACCAGCGAGGATAATCGCGCTTGCCTCAACTCTTTCCACGCTGGTTGAACAAGCTCCCGCTGTTCGCTGCGGCACTCGGTCTGCTCGTACCCGCGGCGGCTATCGCAGGCATCTGGTACTACGGCTCGCCGAAGTTCACCGACGTGGGCTATCGCCCCATCCAGCCGGTCCCTTATAGCCACAAGCTTCACGCCGGAGAATTGGGGCTCGACTGCCGCTACTGCCACGCCTCGGTCGAAATCTCAGGCGTAGCGAACGTCCCGCCGACGCAGGCGTGCATGAACTGCCACCGCCTCGTGAAGCGTGACAGCGAGGTGTTGGCACCCGTCCGGGACAGCGCGGCCACCGGCCATCCGATGCGCTGGATCCGCGTGCACAAGCTCCCCGACTTCGCCTATTTCACGCACCGCGCGCACGTCGCCGCGGGGATCGGTTGCGTGACCTGCCACGGCCGGATCGACACGATGGAGGTCGTGACGCAGATGCAACCGTTGTCAATGAGCTGGTGCCTCGACTGTCACCGCAACCCGGAGCCCAACCGGCGTCCGGTCTCCGAGGTCACGAACATGAAATGGGCGGCTCCGAAGGACGCCGCGGCGCTCTCCGCGAAGCTGGCGAACGAGCACCCGGTCCACCCGCCCGTCGCCTGCTCGGGCTGCCACCGATGAACGAAACCTACTGGCGCTCGCTCGGCGAGCTCGAGAACTCCGAGTCGTTCCGGAAGCAGCTCGAGCGCGAATTCCCGGAAGGCGCGTCGGAGCTTCCCGAGGGCGTCACACGCCGCGAGATGCTCCAGCTCCTGGGCGCGTCCCTCTCGCTGGCCGGCCTGGCCGCGTGCCGACGGCCGGTCGAAAAAATCGTCCCGTACGTCACCGCGCCGGAAGAGATCGTCCCCGGCATTCCGCGCCACTACGCCACGACGATGCCATTCGGCCGCAGCGCCTACGGTCTCGTCGTCGAGAGCCACGAAGGCCGTCCGACGAAGATCGAAGGCAACGAGCTGCATCCTTCGACGAGCGGTCGCTCGAGCGTGCGCATGCAGGCATCCATCCTCGGGCTCTACGATCCCGACCGCGCGCAGCACGTCCGGCACGAAGGCAAGGATGCGACCTGGGCGGAGTTCGTCACCGCGTGGGGCGAGCTCGAGAAGAAGCATCTCGCGGACGGCGGAGCCTCGCTCGGTCTGCTGACGCCGTCGTTCGCCTCGCCGACGCGAGCGCGGCTGCTCGAGCAGTTCCGCGCGAGGTTTCCGAAGGCGCGTGTCGCGGTGCACGAGCCGGTCTCCGACGAGAACGTCATCGCGGCCCTGAACGCGCAACCCGTCTACCACCTCGAGAAGGCCGCCGTCATCGTCGCGCTCGACGGCGATCTTCTCGGGTGCGATCCCGAAGACGTCCGCCACATCGCGGGGTTCGCCGCCGGGCGACGGGCGGCCGTGGACGGCAAGCCGATGAACCGCCTCTGGGCGGTCGAGGCGGCCTACTCGCTGACCGGCGCGATGGCGGACCATCGCGCACGCGTCGCCAGCCGGCAGATTCCCGCCGTCGTCGCGGCATTGGCGAGCCGCTTGGTGGCCGGTGCCGGCGTCGCGCAGGTCCCAGGGATCGAGGCCAAGTGGCTCGATTCGGCCGCGAAGGACCTCGCTGCGAACCGCGGCCGCAGCCTGGTCGTCGCGGGCGCGGGGCAGCCGGGCGCAGTCCACGCCGCGGTGCTCAAGATCAATCTCGCACTCGGAAACATCGGAACGACTGTGACCTACCACGAGACCTTCGGTGCCGCGCTGCCGTCACGCGCATCGCTCGCAACGCTCGTGACGGCGATGAACGCAGGGAGCGTCGCGACGCTGGTCATCCTCGGCGGAAACCCGGCGTATGACGCGCCGAGCGATCTGGCTTTCGCAGCGGCGGTGAAGAAGGTCGCGACCACGATCGCGTTGTCGACGCAGACCGACGAGACCGCGAAGCTCGCGACGTGGACGATCCCGAGCGCGCACTTTCTCGAGTCATGGGACGACGCGCGCGCGGCGGACGGCACGGCGAGCGTCGTCCAGCCGCTGATCCTCCCTCTCTTCGGCGGGAAGAGCGCGACCGAGGTTTTGGGACTTCTCGCGACGGGGAAAGATCAACCGGGGCACGACCTCGTGCGCGAGACGTGGAAGCCTCTCTTGGGCGAGGTCACGTTCGAGAAGCACTGGAACCAGGTGCTCCACGACGGGCTCCTCGCCGGAAGCGCGACGGCGCCGATCGTGCCGGGGTCTGCCGGCGTCGGAATGCCGGAACCCTCGCCGAGCTCGGCCGGCTCCTTCGAGGTCCACTTCCGTCCTTCTCCATACCTCCACGACGGCCGGTACGCGAACGATTCTTGGTTGCAAGAGCTTCCCGACCCGGTGACGAAGGTCACCTGGGACAATCCCGCGCTCCTCTCCCCCGTAACCGCGAAGGCGTTGAACGTCGGCGACGAAGATCTCGTCACGGTCACGGTGCGCGGCCGCTCGCTGACGCTTCCCGCCACGATTGTCCCGGGGCAAGCCGACGAGACCGTGGTCCTTACGCTGGGCTACGGCCGCAGGGAGATAGGACGCGTCGGCACGGGCGTCGGGTTCGACGCGTACACCTTGCGCTCCTCGGAGGCACCCGACTTCGACGCCGGCACCGTCGCCAAGGCGGCGGGCACGGCCCTGCTGGCGCCCACGCAAGAGCACAACAGCATGGAGGGCCGTCCGCTCATCCGCGAGGCGACGCTCGGCGAGTACAAGCGCGAGCCGGCCTTCGCGCAAGAGGCCGTCGAAGTCCCGAAGCTCGAGTCGTTGTGGACCGAGAAGCCGTACGACGCGGGTCATCAATGGGGGATGACGATCGACCTCAACTCGTGCGTGGGCTGCAACGCGTGCGTCGTCGCCTGCCAGAGCGAGAACAACATCCCGGTCGTCGGCAAGGTCCAGGTCGCCAAGGGCCGCGAGATGCACTGGATCCGTGTCGACCGGTACTTCTCCGGGGAGCCCGAGGGCAGCCCGGAGGTCGTCGTCCAGCCGGTTCCCTGCATGCACTGCGAGGATGCCCCCTGCGAGCAGGTCTGCCCGGTGGCCGCGACCGTTCACGACGCGCAGGGCCTCAACGTGATGGTCTACAACCGGTGCATCGGGACCCGCTACTGCTCGAACAACTGTCCCTACAAGGTGCGCCGCTT
>JAYUCM010000350.1:0-7407 GCA_043740355.1 Acidobacteriota bacterium
CATGAAGCGGAGCGTGCCGACCCCGCTCCTGTCGATCTTCAAGCTCCTCGTTTCCCGAACGAGGGCGAGGTTCTGGTTGTAGACGGTGACCGCGAGCGAGGTCCGATCGGCTTCGGTGCTGTCCGGGAGGCGCGCTGGTTCGGAGGCGAAGGCACCTGCCACGATCGCAAGCGAGGGGACGACGGCGAGCCGAGCGTGGGGGAAGGTCATGGGGTCCTCCAATAAGGTGGCAGCGATTGTGTCAGGAACGTCACGATGCGGTCCTGGTAGGTCGAAGGACGCGGCGTGTCGTGATCGAGCCGCTCCAAGGGGACGAGGGTGAACGGCCCCGCTGCCGCGGCCCGGAATTGAAGCGCGTCGGCGAAGGGAACGAGCGTGTCCGTGGTGCCGTGGAAGAGCAGGATCGGCGCCTTGATCTTCTTGATCGCCTCGATCGGCCGGACCGACTCGGGCGCGTAGTGGGCGCGCCACCCGGCGACATCGAGCACGACGGGGCGGACGAGCGCCGCGGGGACGTGGTAGCCCGACAACGTGCGATTCACGAGCGTCATCAAGTCGGCAAACGGGCTGTCGAGGACCAGCGCCCTGACGCGAGCGTCGTCGGCCGCCAGAAACAGCGCAGCGGCCGCACCCATGCTCCTCCCGCCGAGGGCGAGGCGGAGCGGATCGACCTCCGGCCGCGCCGCGAGGTCGTCGAGCGCGGCTCGGAGGTCGCCCGCCTCGTGCGCGCCGAGCGTGATCACGTCGCCGTCGCTCTCGCCTCTCCCGGTGAAGTCGAAGAGCAGCTGGGCAAAGCCCGCCTCGTGGACGGCGAGGGCGACCGGAAGCCATTGGCGCCGGTCGGTCGCATTCCCGTGACCGTACGCGATGGCGGGTGCGCGGCCACTGCCTCCGGCGGGGGCGGGGAGATACCACCCGCGGAGGATGAGGCCGTCGGCGTTGCGGAAGGAGACGTCCTCGAAAGGAAGCCCTTCGTCGGCAGGGCTGACCTCGCGGACCACGACCTGGACGTCCGCGAGGACCCCCGTTTCCCCCTGGCCTTGCGATCCGCGCCGCGCCTCGATCCGGATGGACTCCCCGGCCGCCGCGGCGCTCACGCGGTCGGCGACGTCCGCGAGGCTCGGTGACCTCTTCTCGTCGATCCCGGTGATCCGATCACCGGCGCGTAAGCCTGCGTCTTTAGCCGGTCCCGTGGCGCGAACCACGCGCAGCACTCCGACGTCCAAGCGCAGGGCGAGCCCGATCGTCGGCCGCTGCGAGTCCGACACGCGGGGCCGCGGAGGGGCAACGATCGCCTGAGACAGAAAGAGCACGCCCGTCGTCGCCGCCCCCATTGCGACGAGCACGCCGATCATCCAACGATCGATCCTGGTGAAGGCGATCGGAACCCGGACCCGCGCCACACCGCCTCCGCTTGTCGTTCTTCGTGACGTCGGCTACCTTCGGCGCCGACACGCGGAGCTTAACCTAGACCCGAACCCGCCCGGAGCCCTACGTCGTGACCTCCACTCTCGAGTGGCTCGAGTGCTCCCGTTGCCACGTGGCGTGCGATACGGCCCGGCCCGCTACCGTGTGCCGTTGCGGCGGCATCCTTCTCGCGCGCTACCGGCTGGAAGAGGCGGCGCGCACGATGACTCGCCAGGCGATCGCCTCGCGGCCGCCGACGCTGTGGCGATTTGCCGAGGTCCTTCCCGGATCGGCCGAGCCGGTCAGCCTGGGCGAGGGGATGACCCCGCTCCTCCCTTTGCGATTCCTCGGGCCGGCGCTCGGTGTCGCGAGCGTTCTCCTCAAGGATGAGGCGTTGAATCCTACGGGCTCTTTCAAGGCTCGCGGCATGTCCACGGCGGTGACCATGGCTCGCGCCCTGGGCGTGCGGCGGATCGCCCTCCCTTCGGCCGGGAACGCCGGGAGCGCCGCGGCGGCGTATGGCGCGCTCGCCGGGCTTGCGGTCGATCTGTTCCTCCCCGATGACACGCCGGAGCCGTTCCGGCTCGAGGCCGCCGTCCACGGCGCGACCGTCCATCTCGTCCGCGGCGACATCGCGGTGTGCGGCCGCGTCATGCGCGAGCACGACGACGCGTCGTTGTGGTTCGACATGTCGACGCTGCGCGAGCCCTACCGGGTGGAAGGGAAAAAGACGCTGGGGTACGAGATCGCCGAGCAGCTCGGCTGGACCCTTCCCGACGTGATCGTCTATCCGACCGGCGGGGGCACCGGCCTCGTCGGGATGTGGAAGGCGTTCGAGGAGCTGGAGCAGCTCGGGCTCATCGTGCCCGGCAGAAGGCCGCGGATGGTGGCGGTGCAGGCGGAAGGGTGCGCGCCGGTCGTCGAAGCGTTCGATTCCAAGGCGGCGAAGACCACTCCGTGGACCGACGCGCACACCTATGCGTCGGGCCTGCGCGTGCCGGCTCCGTTCGGCGACGTCCTGATCTTGCAAGCGCTGCGGGAGTCGGGCGGAACCGCGATCGCCGTGTCCGACGACGAGATGGCGCAGGGCCAGCTCGATCTCGCGCGCGGCGAAGGCGTGTTCGCGTGTCCCGAGGGCGGAGCCACGCTCGCCGCGGCACGCAAGCTCATCGCTTCGGGATTCATCTCGCGTTCGGACAAGCTCGTCCTGTTCAACACCGGGACCGGCCTCAAGTACCCGAAGATTCCAAGGCTCCGCGTCGCGTGAACGGTCCTTGCGCCCCGGCGCGTTTCCGCGACGCGCACACCCACCTCGCGGCCGGCGCCGCGGATCTCAACGATCTCGATCTTCGCGGAACAAGGACGCCCGGGGAGCTCGCCGCCGCCGTCGCCGCTGCCGCTTTCGAGCTGCCGCCCGGAGCCTGGATTCGGGGCTGGGGGTGGGAGGGAGCGGCGCCGCCGGCGGACGTTGCGCCGGCGCATCCCGCGTTCCTCGCGCGCCGCGACGGTCACGCCGCCTGGGTCAATCCGGCAGGTCGGTTGCTGCTCGGTCTTCCCGGTGACATCGCGGTCGTGAGCGACGCGGCGTTCGATGCGGCGCGTTCGCGCCTCCCCGAGCGCTCGACCGCCTTTCGGTCGGCCGCATTGAGGCCGCGCCTCGCGGAGCTTCGCAAGCGAAGGGTCGACGCCGTCGACGACATGGTGGAGCGCTGGGCCCCCGAGGTCTACGCCTCTTTCCGCGATCGCGGCGAGCTTCCGGTGTCGATCGGCATGTGGCTCCCCGAGGACATCGAGGACGCCGAGGCGGAAGCGTTGCGGCGGGAGTTTCCCGCGAGCGACCGAACGCTCGCGGTGCGCGGGATCAAGATCTTCCTCGACGGCACGCTCGAGGCGCGCAGCGCGGCGCTGTCCCGCCCGTACGCCGACGACCCGGGGAGCGCCGGGGCGCTTCGGATCCCCGAGCGCGAGATTCCGGAACGGGTCGCGCGATGGGCGGCGCGCGGATGGCCGGTGGCCCTCCACGCGATCGGGGATCGGGCGGTGACGCTGGCTCTTTCCGCACTCGAGCGCGCCAAGCGCCCGCCCGTAGGCAGGCATCGCATCGAGCACGCGCAGGTCGTGCGCCGCTGCGATCTTCCACGCTTTGCGGCGGCCGGGATCGTCGCATCCGTCCAGCCGGGGCACTGGCGCGACGACCGAGGGTGGATCGCCGCGCGTCTGGCCGATCGCGCGGAGCTCGTCGCGCATCCCTTGGCGTCGCTCGTCCGGTCGGGGGCGTCTCTGGTGCTCGGCAGCGATTGGCCCGTGTCCGACTGGGATCCGGCCGCGATTCTCGACGCGGCCACCGATCCCGAACGCGGAGACGAGGCGCTGGCCGCGGCCGAAGCCGTCGCCTGGTACACTTCCAGCCCGCGATGACCGACCAAATCTTCGTCGAAGGCATCAAGTTTCACGGCTTCCACGGCCTGACCAAGCTCGAGCGCCAAGTCGGCGTCCGCCTCTCCGTGGACGTCACGATCGAGATGAACCTCGAAAAATCGGGTCGATCGGACCGCATGAGCGACACCATCGACTACGCGCTCGTGCACAAGAAGGTCATCGAGGTGGGACGGGGGAAGTCGTACAAGCTGCTGGAGACGTTCGCGCTGAAGCTGCTGGACGAGTTCCTGACCGGCTTCCCCGTCGACCGGGTCACCGTGCGCGTGCGCAAGGAGACCCCCGTGCTGGACGGGATCGTCGATGCCGTCGGAGTCGAGATGAGCCGCGAACGATCGCGAGAGCAGGCCCCTTGAGAGTCAAGGCGACCTTCGATTTTGAAGCCGCGCACCGGCTCCCGCATCACCCGGGAAAGTGCCGTGAGCTGCACGGACACTCCTACCGGCTGGTCGTGACGGTGGAGCGGCCGGTCTCTGCTGCGACGGGCATCGCGATCGACTTTGCGGACCTGAAGCAGATCGTCCGCTGCTCCGTCGTGGATCCGCTCGACCACACCTACGTCAACGACCGCATCGACAACCCGACCGCGGAAGTCATGGCCGCGTGGATCTGGAGTGCACTCCGCGAGCCGCTTCCCGGTCTCGCCGAGATCGAGCTGTGGGAAACGCGCAGCTGCGCCGTGGTCTACCGGGGGCCGTGATGGACGCGACGAAGATGGAGGCCGGAATCCGCCTCTTCCTCGAGGGTCTCGGCGAGCGTTTTGCGGGCGACGACCTCGAAAAGACGCCCGGCCGCGTGGCGAGGGCGTGGATCGACGATCTGGTGTCCGGCTACGCGGTCGATCCCGTCGCCGAGCTGACCTCCGTCGCGGCGCCCGAGCTGTGCGGCCCCGTTCTCGCGAAGGACATCCGGTTCGCGTCCGTGTGCGTACACCACCTCCTCCCCTTCGCGGGCCTGGCCCACGTCGCCTATCTCCCCGCGGCGCGATTGGCGGGCCTGTCGAAGCTCGGGCGCGTCGTCGACGCGCTTTCCCGGCGCCTGCAGATCCAGGAGCATCTGACGGGAAGGATCGCGGCGACCGTGGAGAAAGCGCTGGCCCCTCAGGCGGTCTTGGTGGTGCTCGACGCCGAGCACACGTGCATGACCCTGCGCGGCGTGCGCAAGGAGGGGAGCCGCCTGGTCACCTACGCTGCGACGGGCCTGTGGGCGCAAGACGCCGCCGCCCGGCGTGAGATCCTCGACATGCTCGCCCCCGGCCGGCGCGCCCTCCTCACGAACGCGTGATCCTCTCCGGGTCCTTCCGCGCCGCCGCGACGCTCGCGCTTGGCGCGACACTGGCCGGAGGGATCGCCCGGGCCGCGGTCGGGGACGATGCGGTTCGCGCAGCCGCTGCGACGGTGAACCCACCCGGACTGCTCTACCGTGTGGGGCTCGACAACGACCATCGCTTGATGCTCGCCTCGGATCGGCCGTACCGGCTCGTCGATCCGTCGAGCGGAAAGACGGTCTGGAAGGACGTCTACTCCGGCGAGATCGCGTTGCTCGCGCAGGGCGGGCCGGAGGAAGCTCCCCCGTCCATCTTTCGAATACAGGTCGGAGCGTTCGCGTCCGCCGAGGCCGCAGAGCAGGAGCGCGCGAGCCTGGAAAAGACTCTGCGAACGCCCGCCGTCGTGCGCTACCTCGAAGACCGCGGCTCGTGGCGCGTCCGCGTGGGAGAGGCGAAGGCGCGTGCGGGGCTGGCAGGGCTGCTTGGACGCCTCAGGGACGCCGGACGGAAGGGGCTCTGGATCGCCGAAGAGACCGGGGCGGGACCGCCCGGCGTGACGATCCGGCTGGTCGACGCCGCCTGGGACAGCCAGGCGACGCGTGCGACGCGGTTGATCGCGCTCCCAGCAGCAGGTGCGCTGCTGCAGCTCCAGGGGAAGACCTATCGCGGCGCGATCGAGTTCCGCGTCGATGCCTCGGGACGGCTGCGCGCGATCGACTGGGTCGAGCTGGAGGCGTACCTGCGGGCGGTGGTCCCTTCGGAGCTGGGACCCGAGGTGTGGCCCCAGATCGAAGCCCTGAAGGCTCAAGCCGTCGCCGCGAGAACGTACGCGATCGCCAATGCGTCGCAGTTCGACGAGGACGGCTTCGACATCTGCGCCACCCCGCGCTGCCAGGCCTACGGCGGCGCCTCGGCCGAGCATCCGCTCTCCGACCGCGCCGTTGCCGAGACGCGGGGCGAAATCGCGACCTGGCAGGGCCGGCCGATCGACGCGCTCTACACCGCGACCTGCGGAGGGCACACGGAAGACGCCAAGGAGATCTTCCCGGAGCAGGCGGCGCCGTACCTGGTCGGCGTCCCGTGCCGCGCCGAAGCCGAGGCTCTGGCGCGCACGCGCCGGGTCCTGACCGGGGCGATCCCGATCGCGGTGGTCACGGAAAACGGCGAGGACGTCACCCGCGACGCGTGGATCCTCGATGCCGCGGGCGTCTTCGGCACGAGCTCACCGGAGCGTCTCGCCAAGACGCTCGAACGGCCGCTCAACGCCGCCACACTGCGCACCTGGACCACCGCGCTCGCACGGCTCGCGGGGCGCCCGGCGCCCACGGCCTCGCCCGTCGAGCCGTCGACCCTTCCCAAGGCGGCGCTCGCTCTCGCGCAGGACCTCGGCTGGACCGAGCGGACGGAGGTTCTCCTGACGGACGCGGATCTCGACGCCGTGTTTCGCGAGCCGGAGGCCGCCGCTCTTCCCGCGATCCAGCGCCGGGCGATGGCCTACCTCGCACAGCAGGGGGTCTTCCGGCCGGCTCCGAACGGCCGGTGGCCTCTCGACCGGGCGCCGTCCGGCGCGACGATTGCGGCCGCGCTCGCTCGCATCGGAGACGCGTACAAGGTCTTCGACCTCGACGAGGCGACCGTCGTCGGGATCGACGGCCGCGCGCTGGCTTTCGTGCGCGGCTCGGGGGCCACGACTTTGTCCGTGACGCCGTCCCCGCGACTGTTCACGGCGGTGGGCCGAGAGACCTTTCCGGTGCGCGACTTGCAACTGTGGCCCGGCGATCGCGTCCGCTACCACCTGGACCCGAAAGGACAGATCGACCTGCTCGAGCTCCGCCCGCCCGCCAAGGGGTTGTCGGACGATCGCTCCGCCGCGGTGTACTCCTGGGAAGTCCGCAAGACAGGCGCCGAGCTCCAAGACGCCGTGGACAAGCGAGTGTCGGTGGGCGAGCTCCGGGATCTGCGGATCCTGAGGCGCGGCGCCTCGGGTCGGGTCGTCGAGCTCGAAGTCGTCGGCTCGACCGGGAGCACGATCGTGAAGGGCTTCGACGTGCGCAATCTCCTCGAGCTGCGCGAGAGCCTCACCGTCATCGAGCTCCAACGCGACGCCTCGGGGCGCATCGCGTCGGCGGTGTTCGCGGGAAAAGGGTGGGGGCACGGGGTCGGTCTGTGCCAGGTCGGCGCATATGGTATGGCGGTGCGGGGATCCGATTACAAAGCGATCCTCGCGCATTACTATTCCGGAACCGCGCTCGCCAAGACCGGCGCCGACCGGCCCCCGGCGGCTGGCGTCCCGTGAT
>JAYUCM010000351.1:0-7375 GCA_043740355.1 Acidobacteriota bacterium
GGTTGGGCCACTTGAGCGGAGCGCGGGGTCTAGCAGCCGCATCAACCCGACGGTGCGTCCGGTCACGCCGCGTGCTTGTGCACGCGTCGCGCCCGTACAACCCGCGCGTTATGCAGGGCGTTAGCCAGCAGAATCGGCCTCGATGGTTCATCTGACGGACGCGGAGTACACTTCGCGCCGATGCCGACGGTTCTGACAAGCGGTCCGTACAGGTTTTTCTTCTACGCGAATGATCGCAATGAACCGCCGCACGTGCACGTCGAGCGCGACGAGAACCGAGCCAAATTCTGGCTGGATCCGGTTCGAGTCGCAGACAGTGTTGGTTTTGGCAGAGCGGACCTGAACAAGATCCGAGGGCTGGTCGTGGCGAACGAGGCAGCCTTCCTGAGGGCGTGGGATGAGTTCTTCGGTAATTGAGATTCGAACAGCGTTGGCCCAGGGAGTAAGTGTTTCGGACGATGCGCTCGTAGTCGACCTCGCCGATGGGCGCACGATTAGCGTTCCCTTGGCTTGGTATCCGAGATTGGCACACGGAACAGTTACCGAACAGTCGAATTGGCGGTTCATCGCCAGGGGCGTTGGCATTCACTGGCCTGATCTGGACGAAGATATCAGCGTCGAGGGTCTAATCGCAGGCTTCCCCTCGAACGAGTCTCCGAACTCGCTGCGAAAATGGATGAAGTCCCGAGGTCTGCTGGCTAGCAACGCGTCGCAGCGGTCGGGCTCGCGTGTCACGGCCCGTGCAAAGAAACGCACGCGTCGCGCCAACCGATCCCGCAGCTGATCGCCGACGTTAGCTAGCGGTTCCCATGGCCAAATATTGGTGGCAATGCATCTCCTGCGGCGACAAACCAGCTTGGCTGACGGTCTGCCGCTCGCGCAGCATTGGTGCCTTCATCTGGGATGAGTTGGCGCCAAGCGGATGGGATCAGCGCCAGTTGCGCCGCACGTGCAAGTGCAAGCGCCACTCTCTGCGCATCACATACCGGTTTCAACGCGGTGATCCCGAGAGGATCAGTGTCAAGCATATCGTTGGGCTTGGACCGGATGGCGACTATCTTCCCATGCTCTGGGAGACCTTCCGGCATTCGAGCCCCCGGACGCGTTGGATCGACTTCAAGTACCAAAGGGGCCGCAGCCCCTGGGGTCTGAACAAACGGCTGGTTCTGGCGAAAGCACAACTGACTCGCCTGCTACGAGCGTACGAACACGCGACGGCGCCCCGCGCCCCGTCTTTGAACGCGGGCGTAAGCTTGCACCGATCACGATGATGAAGATGCGCAGAAGAATCTCGGTGGCCCTCGCCGCGGTGCTCGCCGCCGTTACACTCGCGTGTGGCGCCCGCGAGGAGAAGAAGAACGTGGCTCGAGTCGACGCGGCGGAGGTAGCCCAGGATCAGGAGGTCCTGGATCAGCTTCGGTCCGCCGGGTCCAACGTCGCCAAGCCGCACCAGATCGAGTTCTACCTCTATCTCCCGTCCCAGGCCGATGCGGAAGGGGTGGAGGCGGAGCTTCGCGCCTTGGGATACGGCGTCACGATCCGTGTCGCGCCTGACAACATCCATTGGCTTTGCATCGCCTCCCGAAAGATGATGCCGACGATCGAGGGGCTAACCGAGGCGCGCGGTGTGTTGAAGGGCATGGCGATGAGATACAGAGGTGCGTACGCCGGCTGGGAAGCCGCGATCGAGCATTGAGCTAGGTACGCAGAATGAGATGGTGGCCGACTTGTGACGATGGCAGAATGCCTGGATGGTCCGAGGGATGAACGTCACGCTCCTTGTTCCCGGCCCGCTGCGCGGCTATTGCGGGGGCGCGTCGGAGCTACCGATTTCGGCCGCGAACGTGCGCGCAGCCCTCGACGAGATCGAACGGATTCAGCCATCGTTGTACCGCAACATCTGCGATGAGACCGGCGCCGTGCGCCGCCACATCAACATCTTCGTCAACTCGTCCCACATGCGCGACCGCGACGGCCTGGACACGGCGCTGGTCGCTGGGGACGAGGTCATCGTTCTTCCAGCCGTTTCAGGAGGTTGAGAATGCCAGAGCGCGTAATCCTCACGATCGGAACCAGGAAGGGTGTTTTCGTCGCCGAAGCAGCGAAGACCAGGCGCAGCTTTGCGCTGCGCGGACCATTCGGATCGGGGGTGGCCGTCTACTCGACGCTGATCGACGATCGCGGCGCGCCGCGCCTTTATGCCTCGAGCTGCAATCCATTCTTCGGCATGAAGGTGTTGCGCTCGACCGACCTCGGGAAGACTTTCAAGGAGACGAAATCGGCTCCCGCGTTCCCCAAAGACGACGGGCGTGCGCTCGCCAACATCTGGGCACTCGAACCGGGCGCCGGAAAGAAGGAGCTGCTCTGCGGCGTCGAGCCGGCGTCGCTGTTCCGGAGCGACGACGGCGGTGATTCCTGGGAGATGGTCCCGGGCATCAGCAATCACGAGCACGCCCGCCAGTGGCAACCGGGGGCCGGCGGCATGTGCATGCACACGATCATTCGCGACGGGAATCGCGTGCACGTCGGCATCTCGACCGGCGGTCACTACCTGAGCGAGGACGGCGGCGCGACGTTCAAGGCGTCCAACACCGGCGTCGGCGCGGGATTCGCGCCCGACCCGTATCCCGAGTTCGGCCAGTGCGTGCACAAGATCGTCGGCCATAAGGACGCGCCCGGCCGCCTCTACATGCAAAACCACGGCGGATGGGCCGAATGGGACGGGCCGGGCGGGCGGCGGCCGGACATCGGCGTGCTGCGCAGCGACGACCACGGCCGCACGTGGCGCTCGATCGCCAAAGGACTGCCCTCCGACTTCGGCTTCCCGATCGTCGTTCACCCGCACGACCCCGACACCGTCTACGTCCTGCCGCTGGTGCCTTCGACGCGCACCTGTCCGGACGGGGCGCCGGCTGTCTGGTGCAGCGAGGACGGCGGCGGCGCCTGGAAACGGCTCGCGCGCGGGCTGCCGAAGAAGTCGAGCTACTTCACGGTCCAGCGCGATGCCATGGACATCGACGAGTTGACCTCGCCCGCCCTCTACTTCGGCACCACGACGGGACAGCTCTGGATGGGGCGAGGTGGCGGCGAGGAGTGGAGCTGCCTTTTCGAGTCGCTCCCTCCGATCCACTGCGTGAAGGTCGCGACCGTCTGAGTGCTTGGGCTCAGGTCTCCGATTGAGTCATTCGCAGACTGCGAATGACTCAATCGGAGACCTGACCCCAAAAATGACCCCGAACTATTTCCCTTTCGCGGCGTAGTCGGAGCGCAAGCGATCGAGCATCGCCTCGCGCCGGTCGTACAGGCGCCGCAGCGGTCGAGGCTCGTGGCGGGTCAACGCGTACGCGGTCAGGAGCGGCGCGATGATCGTCGTGTCGCCGTAAACGACGACCGTCCCGGGGAGTTTCTCCGGATCGACCTTGCCCCAGGACACCGCCTCGCCGGGCGTGGCGCCGGAGAGCCCGCCGGTATCCGGTCGCGCGTCGGTCACCTGGACGAAGTAGTCGTGGCCGGCTTCGTCGAGGCCCAGGACCTCCTGGATCTGCGGCTCGGTCTGGAGGATGAAGTTTTTCGGCGAGCCTCCGCCGAAGATCAGCACCGCCGACGCCCCGCCGCTCTTCTTCGCTTCGTAGACGATCGCGGCCGTCTCGTTGACGTCGCGACAGACGTCCAGACGCGGCCCGCGGCCCTTGAGCCAAAGCTCGGCGACGTTCATGCCGATCGAGGAATCGCCGGGGGACGACGTGTAGCACGGCACGCCGCAGCGGAACGCGGTCGAAAGGACGCAGGTGTCGTTAAGCTTCAGCTCGTCTTCGCGCGCCGCGAGGTACTTCCCCAGCAGGAAGTGAAGCTCGGCGGTCGACATGTCGTGCTCGAACTCGGAGGCCTGCATCACCTTCCGCAGGTATGCGTCCGTTTCGAGCAGGACCTTGTAGTCGAACAGAATGTCGTAGATCCGCACGACTCCTTCCGCGCGCAGGACGCGGTCGTCGACATCGTGCGTCCCCTGATGCATCGCGAGCCCGAGTCCGTAGTGGGCGTCGTGGTAGAGATTCGCGCCGGTCGAGACGATCCAATCGACGAACCCGGCCCGGATCAGAGGGATGATCACCGAGCGCCCTAGGCCCGCCGGCGTCAGTGCCCCGGTGAGGGTCAAGCCCACGAACGAGTCCGGGGCGAGCATCTTCTCGACATAGAGCCGCGCGGCCTTCTGCAGGCGGCCCGCGTTGTAGGCCAGAAACGCCCCGTCGATGAGATCTGCGGCACCGACGCCCTTCGCGATCGGCTCAGGGTTGATGCGCGGACCGGAAAGCCATTTCGATTTGGACACGTAGAGACCTCCTTCAGCGTCACGCCTCGTCGGGAAGCAGCCGCCAGAAGCCGGGATCGCGCGCGAAATGAAGATGGCCGAACAACCCCGATGCCGCGATCGCCGCTACGGATTCACCCGCGCGATCGGCGAGATCGGAAAGCGCCCACGGGAAGGCGGCGCAAGCGAGGAGCGACGCCTGCGCCAGCACGCCGGAGAGACGCTCCACACGGTGGGTTTCGGCTTGGAAGAGCCTGAACACACCGGCGAGCGGCGTCAGGCCGCGCACCGGATGGCTTGGCGCGACCTCGGCATTGTCGAACGGGAGCGCGGGCGCCGCCCAGCCCGTTCCGAGCGGCACCACGACGGCGAAGTCGTCGCCCAGGCTTTCCGCCGGAGCGGAGAGGCGCAGCGCCGTGGTCTTCCCGGCGCGCGAGGGTCCGGCGAAGATCCACGCGCGCCGCCCGCGCCGCAGGCCCGCTCCGTGAAGGGCGAGACCTCCAGCTTCGATCGCAAGCCGTGCGACGAGATAGCGCGTCGCGTTGTCGATGACGCGCCCGACGGGCTCGACCCCCTGGTCTTCCACCGCCAAGCGCCACGCGCCCGAGACCTCGGGGCCGAGCGCGAAGTGGTACGAGCGCACCACGAGCGGCCCGCTCTCCGCATCCGCCTCCAGCCGGTAGCTCTCGCCGGGTCGCCAGCGAGGGAGCCAGACCGACCCGTCCCCACGCACCGCGCGCACCACGATCCGGGGCGAGGCGGCCCGGGCCGGAGCCAGGAACCCGCCCCAGCGCGCGTCGAGGATGGCCGCGAGCGCGTCGCTCAATCCCTCGAAGCGGATCGTGTCGGCGCCGATCGCGAGGTCGCGCGCGGCGCTCCCCACGGGGCGGTCGAGGCTCGCGAGCCGGGCTCGCGCTTCGTCGATACTGTGCACCGCGAAAGTCTAACAGCGCGGCGGCCTTCCTCGTTCGCTTACAATCGTCGCGCCTTTACGGGAGCCCCGATGCCGCGGATCCAACGATACAAGCTGACGTGCCCGGAGCTGGCCGACTATTTCCGGGAGGCGTTTCGGCCCCGCGACGAGTGGCTGGTCGGCGTCGAGATCGAGATGATGGGGCGCAACGCGTCGACGTCGCTACCGCTTCCCTACGAAGCCGACGGCCCCTCCGTGCGAGCCGTGATCGAGGCCTACGCCGCCGCGCGCGGCGGCGCGCTCGTCCGCGAGGGGGACCGGCCGGTCGGGATCGATGCGGCCTGGGGCGGAATCACGCTCGAACCGGGCGGCCAGGTCGAATGGTCGTCCCGACCCGCGCGCGACTTGACCGAGCTCGCGTCGGAGCTCGACGGACACCTCGGCGCGATGCGCGAGGTCGCCGAGAAGCTCGGCGTTTCCTGGCTCGACGCCGCCGTCGACCCCGACACCCCGCTCGCCGCGATGCCGTGGATGCCGAAGGCGCGCTACGGGATCATGCGCGAGATCATGGGCAATCGTGGGCGGCTCGCCCACCGGATGATGACGCAGACCGCCAGCGTCCAGTGCGCGTTCGACTACGCCTCGGACGAGGATTGGACGCGCAAGTTCCGCGCGGCTGCGCTGTTGACGCCGGTCGCGGTCGCCCTGTTCGCGAACTCCTCCCGCGTCGACGGACGCGACTCCGGTTGGGCGTCGTACAGGCAGGCGATCTGGCGCGAGACCGATCCGGACCGCTGCGATCTTCCGGACATCGTGTTCGATCGCGGATTCGGGATCGAGCCTTGGGTCGAATGGGTTTGCGACGTTCCCACGCTGTTCCTCCGCAGAGAGAGCGGGATGATCGCGTCCGGCGGCACGCCGCTCCGCGCACTCCTGTCGCGATGCGGGTGCGATGCGGTCACCATGGAAGACTGGGAGCTGCACCTGTCGTCGATCTTCACCGAGGTGCGGTCGTACGGCTACATCGAGGTGAGAAGCGCCGACCTCCAGACCAGCCCGTTGCTCCTCGCGGTGCCGTCTTTCTGGACCGGGCTCCTCTACGACGACGGCGCGCTCGACGACGCGCTGGCGATGGGGAAGCCCTTCGACGATCCCGCGAGGTGGAGGCGCGCCATGAACGAGGCCGCGCGGAAGGGTCTCGCAGGCATCGTGGACGGGACGTCGATCGCCGAGCTCGCGGCGCGGGCGGTGGCGCGATCGTCCGAGGCACTCAAAGCTGGAGCGGCGTGCGCGGGGTCGGGCGGTGCGGTCGAAGCGCTGTCGCGGTTGGCGCGCGCGAAGGGGTTTCCGAAGGGCAAGCCATGATCGGAGCGATCGTGCTCGCCGCCGGATCGTCGTCCCGCATGGGCCGGCCCAAGGCGATGCTCGAGACGGGACCGGGCGGCCTCACCTTCGCCGACGCGATTGTTGCGACCGCGTGCGCCGCCGGGGTTTCCGCGGTGCGGGTCGTCGTGGCGCCCGGGTTCGAGCGTTCGGGCCCGTCCTACGTCGTGAACCCCGACCCCGGTGCGGGGATGCTGTCGTCGATTCACTGCGGGCTCGACGCGATTCAAGAACAGGTCGATGCGGTGCTGGTCTGGCCCGTCGATCATCCCTTCGTGAGATTGGAAACCATCGTCGCGATGATCGCGGCGTTTCGCACTGGCAGTCCACCGATCGTCGTTCCGACTCACGACGGCAAACGCGGGCACCCCGTGCTCTTCGCCGCGCGCGTGTTCCCCGAGCTGTTCACCGCCGATCCGTCATACGGGGCGCGTGCGGTCGTCCATGCTCACGGGGATCGAGTCGAGCTGGCGGTTTCCGATCATGGCGTCGTCGAGGACATCGACACGCCGGAAGACTACGCCCTGCACTTCAAGGTGCGAGTATCGTGAGCACGCCCGCCGAAGAGGGGACACTCCCTTTTTTCTTGGCAAAGCGGTATCCGGGGAGCTTTGCAAGAAAGAGGGGAGTGTCCCCTCTTCGTGTGTTCGTCATCACGTCGCTCGTCGCCGTGGCGTGCAGCGCGCCGCCGCCAAAAACCGAAGCCGAGCGCACCGTCGACGATCGCGCGCGCGGCGTACGCTACGTCGTCCCCGAGGGATGGAAATCGT
>JAYUCM010000352.1:0-3028 GCA_043740355.1 Acidobacteriota bacterium
CCACGCTCCGCCCTGCGCCGAGGCCTTCGCGCCTTGCTCGTAGAAACCGAATCCCGATGCGAACGCCGGAGCGGCGGCCAGGACGACGCTCACGGCCAGAATCAGCCGGTTACAGTTGTTCATGGCGCTGGATCCTCCGCAACGGGTTCGAAGTCGGCACGGGGTCACAAAGCCCTTCGGACGGCCGAATGAGGCAGCGGGATCATAACACGGTGAGGATTCTGCACCGATGCAGCGGGAACCTCGTTCTGGCCCGTTCGGCGCTTGACGACGGGCGCGCTTTTCTCTATATAGGCAGACTTTCGGTCGACTGAAACGTGAAGCACTGCTTCCATCGCCGCGCCGTGCGGCTGAACGAAGCCTCAGGGGGTCGGTACATGAGTTGGAAGCGGTGGCTGGCAGGGGTGGTGTTGGTCGCGGGGATTGGCGCGGGATCGCAGCCGGCGCGGGCCGAAGATCCGCCACCCAAGACGGACGATGCGGCAGCCGTGCCGGCCGAAGCCCCCAAGAAGAAAGATCCGTTCTTTGGGAATCGCTTCGCGATGTACCTCGAGACCCGCGGCGGTTCGGCGTCGATCGACACCGTTTTCAATCCTGTGAGCAGCGGCGCCCAGTCGAACTCCGTGAGCCAGCTCGACTTCAACGGGAACAAGATCGGTCAGTTCACGGCGGGTTGGACCCTTCCGCGGGGCCGCGGCCAGTATCTGCTGACGTACAACGGTATCGCGGACGGCGATTACGAGCTCACGGCGGTCGGCAGTCAGAAGTCATATCAGATTCAGGGCAATCAACAACCGAAGGTCATCCCATACTTTGTTCCTTGGTGGATCGTCGTCATTTCTGATGGACAGATCGGGACGCTCAAAATCGCGCCAGTTTGGGATTCCAACTTGGACGACCTCAATGCGAACGGTCAACCGGATCCCCTTGAGATTCGTTTCCTGACAAACCCAGGGGACCCGGGAGTCACCTTGCTTCTGGGAACGGTTCCGAAAGACCTCGGCAATAGGATTCAAACGTGGGACCTCCAATATCGTCGCGAGTTTGGTGGATTGAGAATCCGCTCGCGATGGACCGCGGGCGTTCGCTACTTGAGCTACGAAGGGGCGATCGTGACCCCCTACTGGCTGACGGGCCTTGCCTCCCCGGCCGGTTTCGGCTACTCGGACGGCGTGCAAAACGGCCTGATGGTCCTACAGCAATCGACGACCGGCTTCGGACCCGTCGGATCGGGTGAGATCCAGTTCAATTTCTTCCGGCAGCGCCTCTCGCTTTACGGTCTCGTGCAGGTCGCGTTCCTCTTGGAGACGCTCGAGGCGGATTCGGGGCCATTCACCTATCTCGCGCTCAACCAGGACGGTCAATCATTTCTTCCCGGCTCCGGACGGGTTCGGGACAGCGTCTCCAAGTCGTCGTGGAACGCGGGGGTCGAGCTAGGCCTCCGTGTCAAGCTCCTCGAGGGTTTCCATTTGATCGCCGACTGGAACCGTACGGGGTATCTCGACACGTTGCTGCTCCCGAACTCCCTCTCGATCCCGACGAACCCCGTTCAGACCGCGCTCGGAACGACGGCTCGATTCGTGTCGCGGGACTTCCAGGTGACGTCGGTCAACGTGGGACTCAGCTTCCAATTCTGACGAGGGCGGCGAGATCGTCCCAAAAGCGCGGGTAGGATTTAGCCACCGCGCCCGGTTCGTCGATCGTCACTCCCGGAACGGACAGCCCCGCGATGGCGAACGCCATCGCGATACGGTGATCGTCCGCAACCATGATTGTGCCCCCGTGAGCCGCTCCTCGGCGCGGCGGGACGATCGAGAGCGTTCCCCCATCCACCTCGGCGCACGCGCCCAGTCGGTTGAGGTTGTCCTTGACGACCGCGAGGCGATCGGACTCCTTGAGCGCCACGTGCTGCAGGCCGGTGAGCGCACACGGGCCCTCGGCGAAGAGCGCCAGCACCGCCGCCGTGGGGGCGAGATCCGGGGCGTCCGCGAGATCCCACGAAAACGCCGGCACACGCCCGGACGCTTCGACGACGATATCCGCGCCGTCGGAGTCGACGCGGCAGCCGAGCGCCGCGAGGTCTCGGAGGAATCGTGCGTCGGGCTGGGCGCTCTCTGCTCGCAGCCCGCGCACGCGAACGCGTCCGCCGAGGATCGCCGCGGCGGCCAGTGGGTACGATGCCGAGGAGTGATCGCCTTCGATCGCGAGGGTCGTCGCCGTGAGCCGTTGCGGGGGAACCGCAAACCCCGCCTCACCCTCCATCGAGACCGACCCGCCGAACGACTCCAGAATCTCGGCGGTCAGTCGAACGTAGGAAAACGACACGCGGGGCGGGGCGACCTCGAGACGCAGGCCCTGCTCGAACGCGGGGGCCGCGAGCAGGAGCGCGCTGGCAAACTGGCTGCTACGCGCCCCGGAGACAGCGGCCCTGCCGCCTCGCACTCTCCGTCCACCCGCGCGGAGCGGGAACGATGCCCGTCCCCCCGCGGTCTCGACCTTCGCGCCGAGCGCCGAGAGCGTCTGGATCAGTTCCTCCATCGGCCGCTCGCGCAGGCGCGACGAGCCGTCCAGCAGCGTCGGTCGCGCACCCAGAGTCGCGAGCGCGGCGAGGAAACGCGCGCTCGTTCCGGAAGCACCCACATCGATCGATCCGCCGCCCGGGATCGCTCCGGCGGAACCGTGCACGATCCAGGCGCGCTCGCGCTCGTCCACGCGGATGCCCAGCCCACGGAGGCCTTCGAGAGTGCGACGTGTGTCTGCGGCATCGAGCGGTCCGCGGATCTCGCTCACGCCGGAGGCTATAGCCGCAGCCACGAGCGCCCGGTGCGTCGCGCTCTTCGACGGCATGGCGAGAAAGTCCGCGTCCACCGGGCCATTCGCGGGTTCGATGCAGCGGAGCGCCATGCAAAGCGAGTGTATTATGCGAAGGCCCGACGCCGCGGAGAGGAATGAGGGGATCGGACGAGGGCAAGGGACGAGAATGACCATCCGGCAGCGGCGGTGGCACCTTTCCCTCGCAGCCGGAGCC
>JAYUCM010000353.1:0-18493 GCA_043740355.1 Acidobacteriota bacterium
CGTCGATGAAGTAGCGGCCGTCGGGGCCGGTGTCGGCGGCGCGCGAATCCAATTCCATTCCTTGCGCGGCGACGATGTGCGCGCCCTGGACCGGATCGAGCTTCACGCCCAACACCGTGCCCGTGAGCGTTCCCCCCTCGAACATCTCGATGACGAGCTCCGGAGTGTCATCGTCGGAAACGAACGAGATCCGATGGCGCGCGAGCGCGAAGCGGGGGTGCTCGAGCACGACGTCGAACGTTCCGTCCGGGAGAACCGGCGTCGCGAACGTCCCGTCGAGACCTGTCGTCGCCGTCCAGGATGAATCGGTGTCGGCCCTGGGACGCTCCGTCCCGTCGACGAACACGACGTGGACCGTCGCCCCCGACACCGGCGCACGATCGCGGGCCGCAACGGCGCGGCCTCTGAGAACGGATCGGGACGGTAAGCTGAGCGTTCCGGCGTCGGCGACCTGCTCCGCAGCGACGTCGATCGGCGATTTCGTTACGCTCGCGTAGTGGTCTGCGGCGACCTCGATCGTATACGTCCCCGGTTCGAGGTCGTCCACGCGGAACGCTCCCGAGGGATCCGAAAAGTCGCGGTCCGGCTTCGATCCCGAGGACGACCGGCGCGGGCCGGCTACTGTGACCCGGAACGACGCAGGGGCCTTCCCGTCGTAGCCGCGCACGATTCCGGCGATGGTCCCGCCGCGCTCGAGGACGAAATCCGCGGCGCCGTCTGCCGGGGCCGGCCCTTCGCGCTCGGCGGGAAGGAACTTCTCCGCGCGGACCGTCATGTGCGCCAGAGGCATCGCGCCGTCGTCGGCGATGCGGTAGCGGCCGTCGACGCCGGTCTTGGCGCTGCGGCTCCGCGTACCGTTCGGGTCGCGCCACGATGCCTTGACGTCGGCGCCGGCGATCGGATCGCCGGACGTGCCGGTCACCAGACCCCTCAGTCCGCCTGCAAGGTCGCAGAGCAGCTCGAGACCCGTTTTCGGCACCTCGACGTTCGCCGATTTGCTGGGCGCGTGAGCGGCGGCCCTGGCCTCGACCGTCGCTCGCCCCACGGGGAGATCTTCGACGACGAAGCGACCGTCCTTCCCGCTCGCGGCTTTGCGATACGCTTCCTCCCCGAACACATCGGCCTCTTTCTCCCACGCGAGGACCGTCGCTCCCGCAATCGGGGTCCCGGACGCGCGGTCCCTCACGACGCCCGAGAGCTTGGCGCCGCGTTGCAACCGGAGCTGGACGCTGGCTCCCCCGGGGATTCGCGGCTGCGTCAGCGGCGCGTACCCTTGGGCCTCGACCCGAACGCGGAAGAGCTCGCCGGCGAGCCCGGTTGCCTCGAATCCGCCGTCGACCCCGGTTTCCGCCCGGGCCGGGTTCCCGCGCCCGGCTGCTACGGGACCTTCGGGAAGGAGGCGGACAACGGCGCGGGCCACCGGCTTGCCGCCTTCGCCCAGGATGCGTCCGCGGACCTCTGCACCTCGCGCGGCGTCGGCCGCCATCGCCGTAGCCAGGATGGTCAGAGCGGCTCGTCGAAGGAAGGTCGTCATCATCCGCGCCGACTGAGACGATACGCCCGCCGGCGCCTCAGTGCGACGCAGGAGGCTCCTTCGCGGTCGGCTCACACCCGGCGATTGCGGCCAGGCCGCGGGCTTTCAGCGCGGCGTTGGCTTCTTTGACGTCCTTGACGCACAGCGCGTCGAACTCGGCGGCGACGTCGTCGAGCTCGCGGCGCAATACGTCGGTGTAAGCAACGAGGGTGGCGGCCGGACGGCCCTCGTAATCCATGATCCCACCGTAAAGACCGTCCATGTGCTCTCGCAGTCGCTCCTCGCCCGTGATCGCGCCGCCTTCCTTGGTGGCCACGATTTTCTTGCGCACCGCGTCGGCTTTTTGGGAGAGCGTCGACAGCTGGGTCCGCAGGGGGTCGCCTTCGGGGGGGGTGGCCGCCGCGGCCGAGGCAGCCGCGCGGACCGCCTGGATACGCGCGACCAGATCGCTCATCGTGCCGAACATCGCATGGACCTTCATCGCGGCATCGAACTGCTCGCGCCGTTCGGCCGGGGTGAACGGCGAGCGCCGATCCAGCCCCAGCTCGATCTTGGTCTCGTACGTTTTCGTACCCTTGGTCATGCGCACCGTGTAGGTCCCGGGCACGACGCGTGGACCTCGCGTGGAGCTGAAGGCCACCTGCGCCGCGGGAGGCACCCGCGGCGGGGCGACGTTCATGGGCCAAGCGACGCGGTTGATGCCGCGCCGCTTGCTGGCCGGCAGCGTGTCGACGATCTTGCCCTTGTCGTCGAGCACCTCGATCTTGAGCTTGCCGAACAGGTGCCGCGCCTTCTGGTAGTAGGTGATCGTGACCGAATTCGTGGCGGACGCACCCGACCAGACGGCGTCGCCGTCGACCCACCCGGCACGGGCGGCGATGCGCTGCTGTTGCGGCCGCGTGGGAAGGAACGCCGCTTCTTGATCGAGGATCTGCGGCGTCAACGCGCGAAGCGGCGTGAGATCGTCGATGATCCAGATCCCCCGGCCGTGCGTGGCGACGACCAGATCGTGGTCGCGCGGCTGAATGGCGAGGTCCCGCACGGCGACGGCCGGAAAGTCCCCGCCGGTGAACTGAGCCCAGGCGCCGCCGTCGTCGTTCGAGATCCACAAGCCCAGCTCGGTCCCGGCGTACAGCAATCCGCGGTTGACCGGATCCTCGCGGACGACATGCGCATAACCGCGAAGCCCCTTCGGCGTCCCTGCCGTGGCCAGCGGTTGCCACTTCGCGCCGTAATCCGTCGCCTTGTAGACCATCGGGCCCATCTCGCCGAAGGTATGGCGATCGAACGTCACGTAGGACGTTCCCGCATCGAACGGCGAGGCGTCGATGAACGAAACCCACGAGCCCGCGGGCACGCCTGCGTTTCCGGTGACGTTCTTCCACGATGCGCCGCCGTCCCGGGTGACCTGCACGTTGCCGTCGTCGGTACCGGCCCAGATCACCTTGCCGTTCTTGGGAGACTCGCTGATCGCGTAGATCGTCGTGTGCATCTCCGCGGCAGAGTTGTCGACCGTGATGCCCCCGGATTCTTCCTGGCGCTGGCGCTCGGGATCGTTTCCGGTCAGATCGGGGGAGATCCGGTCCCACGTCTGGCCGTGATCCCGGCTCCGGAACAGGAACTGCGCTCCGATGTAGATCGTCCCCTTCTCGTTGGGCGAAAGGTGGATGGGCGTGTTCCAGTTCCAGCGCAACTTCTCGCCGTAGTTCGCCCGCGGCTGGATGTCGCGGCTCTCATGGGTGCGGCGATTGACCCTGCCGATGTTCCCGCCCTGCGCTTCGGCGTAGAGATAGTCCGGGTTCGACGGGTCGGCGAACATCCAGAAGCCGTCGCCTCCGTACATGTTCTCCCACTGCGCGTTGCCGACGCCTCCCGGGTAGGACGATGCTCCGACCCACGAGCTGTTGTCCTGCAGACCGCCGTAGACATGGTAGGGATCGTCGTTGTCCACGCTGACGTGGTAGAACTGCGAGACGGGCAGGTTGTTCCCTTTCCAATACCGATTCCCCCCGTCCTTGGAGAACCACAATCCGCCGTCGTCGCCGACGATCACCTGGCGTGGGTTCGCCGGGTCGATCCAGACGTCGTGGAAATCGCCGTGGGCGCCCCCTCCTGCGGATGAAAAGGTCTTGCCGCCGTCCAGGCTCTGGATCAGATCGCCGTCGGGCTTGAAGAGCCTTTCGGGATTGGACGGATCGACGATCAGGTTGGCGAAGTAGAAAGGCCTCCAGACCATCGCCTGGCTATCGTCGCGCCGCTCCCACGTCGCGCCACCGTCGCTCGAGCGGTAGAGCGCGCTCTTCACGGACTCGACGAAGGCGTACACCACATTCGCATCGGACGGGGCGATCGCGACCGCGATCCGTCCGTAGGGCTTGGCCGGCAAGCCCTTGTTGGCGGCCGCTCCGAGCTCGGTCCAATGGGCGCCGCCGTCTGTCGTCCGATAGAGGCCGCTCGCGGAAACGGCATCGGCGTTCGCCCCTCCTGAGCGAAACGTCCAGCCCTTGCGCCGGAAATCCCACATCGATGCGAACAGGGTATCGGGGTGCTTCGGGTCCATGGACATGGAGCCGCAGCCGGTCGAGGCATTCGTGCCCTTGAGCACGAGCGACCAGCTCGTGCCGCCGTCCAGAGTCTTGTAGACGCCGCGCTCGTCCGAGTCGCTCCAGAGCTTTCCGGTGACGCACGCGTAGACCACGGCGCTGTTTTCCGGATGGACGAGGACCTTGACGATGCGCTCCGATTGGGGAAGCCCCATGTTGGTCCAGGTCTCGCCACCGTCGCGCGAGCGGTAGATGCCGTCCCCGATCGACACCGAGTTGCGGGTCCAGGCTTCGCCGGTGCCGACCCAGACCGTGTCCGGGTCTTTCGGGTCCAACGTGATCGCGCCGATCGACTGGACCTTCTGCTTGTCGAACTTCGGCGCAAAGGTCGTTCCGCCGTCGGTGGACTTCCACACACCGCCGCTGGCAGCAGCGACGTAAAGCACGATGGACCCGTCCTTGCGGTGGGTGGCGGCCAGCGCGCTGATCCTTCCGCTCATGGTCGCCGAGCCGATGTTGCGGATGCCCAACCCGGAGATGACTCCGGGGTCCAGGCGCGGCGCGGTCTCGGCGAAGGCAGCAGTCATCGCGAGCAGGAGGACGGCCGCAGTCAACGGGGCCTTCACCGCGTGCCTCCCGGAAAGGCGAACATCTTCTGGTCGATCGGCTGGTTCAGCTCCACCTTCTCGACGTGACTGCGGCCGGACTCGAACGGGAAGTAGATGCCGTCGACCTTCTCGTACTCGCCGAGGTCGGTCGTCGAAACTTCTTCCTGACCTCGCACCATCCGGTGGTTGACCACCCGGATCTCGAGGAACTGGTCGGGGTCGATGTACAGGACCTCGGTGTCGCCGTTTTTCAGCGTGACGCGCAGCTTGTGGGCATCGGTGCCGTCGATGTCCTCGATGCCGAGGTATTCGATCTTGTTGCCCTTGGCCTGGTAGTCGACCAGAGGACCCGCGATGTCGGATTGCTCGATCAGCCCCTTCGCATCGTCGGCGCTCATTTTCTGGGGCTCCTTGCGGCCGCCGAACGGCGAGATCGACCAGGCCTCCCGGCCGTCCCAGGCCTGCACCGCGGTCATGCCCTGCAGGGAGAACTCGCCGCGGTAATGTTCCGGAGCGATCGCCCACGATTCGACTTTGGCGTCCAGCCCGCCGCCGGCGCGCACCTTGCCCACCATATGCATCGTAGTGACCGCCCGCAGCTTCGCGGCGCCCCCGCGGGCGTCGAGGTTCTTCGCGACGAGCTCCTCCGCCGTCATCGCGGAGGCGTTTCCGGACAGGGCGGCCAAGGCGGCGGACAGGAACAGGACGCGTGAAATCATGGCAATCTCCTCCAGGGAACGCGGTCGATACATACGGCGCGACCTCGACGAAAGTTGCGGATGGCGCGGGATGATACAGGACGCTGAAGTAAGATCCCGGGGAGATGACCGGGATCCAGCGGTGGCTGCCGATCTACGTCGAGGCCAAGGGCTACTACCTGCTTCCGGCGATCGCCGGGATGCTCGTTACCGCTCGATACCTGCTCGGCCGGGCGGGTCGGGAACGGTCGATGCGCGGGCTCTTCGTCGCGCTCGCGGCGACCGCCGCCTTCTCGGTTCCCGTCTATTTCAACTTCTTCAACTACCACTTCGGCGGCTTCGTCAACCCGCACGAGTTCTTCCACTACTACCTGGGCTCGAAGTACGCACGCGAGGTCGGATACTTCGAGCTGTACAACGCCGCGCTCGTCGCGGACGCCGAGACCGGCCTCGCGTTCAAGCCGGCTGACGGTCAGATCATCGATCTAGGCACGTACGGCTACCGCAGCGTGCCTTCCGTCCTCGCCGAGCGCGACCGCATCAAGTCTCGCTTCTCGCCCGCGCGCTGGCAGGAATGGGTGAAAGACGTCGGCTACTTCAAGCGGCGGCTTGAAGGCCCGCAGTGGAGCGAGGTGCTGCGCGACATGGGCTACAACGCGACGCCGGTCTGGTCGATGCTCGCGGGAGCAGGGCTCAGCGGGAGAATCGCAACCGACGACGCCCTCGGGATGATTTTTCTCGCCCTCCTCGACGTCGCCCTGTTGCTCGCCGCCGTCTTGTGCGTGGGATGGGCGTTCGGCGCGTGGCCGGCCCTCCTCATGGTCGTCTTCCTGGCCTCGTCCTATCTGATGGCGCACGTCCACATGAAGGGCGCGTTCCTGCGGACGGATTTCGTCGTCGCGCTCGTCGCAGCGATGTGCCTGCTGCGGAAGGGGCGGCACGGGCTGGCGGGCGCGCTTTTGGGCTACGCCGCGCTCGTCCGGGTCTTTCCCGCGATCTTTCTCTTCGGTCCCGGCGTGAAGCTCGCGTCGGGGCTCGTTCCCGTCGCGCGCGAGGCAGCGCACCGGATTCGAGGGTCCTCCGTCCGGGTCGCGCTGATTGCCGCCCACGCCGCGGCAGCCGCGATCCTCCTGGGCCTCGGCTGGCTGGCGATCGGAACCGGCCTCCGCGACGCCGTCACGGCGAACCTCGGAAACGCCGCGTCGCTGTTCGCGATCGCGATCGTCCCCGCGACGGCGGGCCTGGGTGCTGCGACCCTCGCGGCGTGGGGCACCCGCCGCAAGATTCTCGACCCACGCCACGTGCGCTTTTTCGGCGGCTTCGCGTTGACCGCCGCGGTGCTCGTGTCGGCTTCGACCGTGTACTCCGGTGGGATGAGCGACTGGGAGGGCTTCGCGCGCAAGCTGGCTCTCCACCGCACCCACTACAACCACTGGAACGTCGGGGTGACGTCGGTCGTCATCGCCCGGTTCGATCCACCCGGGCCGCGGGCCGAAGCGCTGGCCGCGCGTCCCCCGCAGGCGAGGAGCGCGCTCGGGAACGCCTACTTCGTCGAGGAGACCGTGCACGAAAGGGCCTGGGTGATCCGGCTCCTCGCGGTCGCTGCGCTCGTCGCCGCGTGGTATTCGGCCCGCCGGTTCGACGACGCCCTCGCGTTCGCCTTCGGGTTCGTGCCGACGTATTTCCTGACGGCGCCGACGTACTACTACTACATCATCCTGCTGCTGCCGTTCCTGTTCTTCGCCGCGCACCCGGACCGGCTCCGCGGGACGCTCGGCCTGCTGTACTTGTTCCTTTTCGGCGCGTTGGGCTTCGCGTTCTACTTCCGGTGGGATCAGTACTTCACGACGTACTATTGGAACTCGGTGCTCGCGTTCGGCGTGACGATCGCAATGATCGCCGGAGCGCTCGGGCGCTTTACGCCCTGGCCGGCGGTCCGCGCTTCACTCCGGGGATCCCGGTGAACGACACGACGACGACATGGACCGAGGTTTCGCGCTCAGGGGCGCGCAAGACCGCCGACGACCACGCTCTCGTGCTCGAGGCACGAGGCATCGCGAGCGGTGTGGTCACAGCCTTGGGCCAGCATGTCGTGCTCGTCGGCGCCGCGGACGCGGTTCGCGCGCGCGCCGAGCTCGAAAAATACGTTCGCGAAAACCAGGACTGGCCGGAGCAGCACGCGGCACACCCGCCGATTCGATGGAGCGTCGGCGCCGCGCTGGTCTATTGCGCCGTGCTCGTTGCGCTCGACTTCACGGCGCGGCGGGATAGCTTCGGCCTGGACTGGTGGCACGCCGGCGTGGCGGATGCGGCGATGATCCGCGAAGGCGCCTGGTGGCGCAGCGTCACCGCGCTTTGGCTCCACGCCGACTTTCTGCACCTGGCCAGCAACCTCGCGTTCGGATCGCTGTTCGGCGTGATGCTCGCGCAAAGCGTCGGCTTCGGCCTCGCGTGGCTCGCGTTCGTCGTCACCGGCGGCATCGGGAACTGGCTGAACGCGTGGCTTCAGGTTCCGTCGCACGCGTCGATCGGCGCCTCGACGGCGGTTTTCGGAGTGCTGGGCGTGCAGGTCGCGCACGACTGGGTGCGAAGGCGTGCGCTCCACCACAACCTGTTCCGGCGATTCGCGCCGATCGCGATCGGCGCGGCGCTGCTTTCGTGGCTCGGCGGCGACGGGCGCCAGGTCGATGCGAACGGATTGCCGAAGACCCTCGGCGATCTGCACGCGGCGCTCCCTCAGATCGACGTCGGGGCGCACGTGCTGGGCTTTGCGACCGGAGTCGCTTTGGGGTGGCTACTCGGATGGAGCAGGCCGCACGTGCGGTTGGCGGCGTGGATGCAGGCCGCGCTGGCAGGGATCGCCGCCGGCCTCGTGGCTTTGGCTTGGTTGCTTTCGTTCGTTTGAGCGCGCCGGGACCTACTGCTGCGGCCCCGACGGGAAGCGCTGGAACTGACCGTTGACGAAGCAGATCTCGTCGTTGAAGTTCGAGGTCGTGCCGGGCGGACAGTTGTTCCCCAGGCCGTCCTTCCCCTGCGAGTAGATCGTGTACCCGGCGGCGGACGAATCGACCTGGAACGGGTTCATCCATCCATCCTCGGACGGCATCACCTTGATGTAGATGGGATCGATCAAGGTCTTGATCGCCGCCGCGTCGGCCGCCGTCGGATAGACCGCGTTTTCAATTGCGTAGACCTCCACTGCGCTGCCGATCGCGCGCAGGTCGGACATCGTCCGCTTCTGCTTTCCCCTGTCGATGGCGTTCAGCAGATTCGGGATGGCGATGGCCGCGATGATGCCGATGATCGCGATGACGATCAGGAGCTCGACCAGCGTGAAGCCCTTTGCGCGCGATGTCATCGTTCACCATCCCGTCCGGCGCACGAACGCCGGGCGCCCGTCCATGAACGCTTCAATCCATGTGCCACGTCCCCGGGAGACCCCGGCGAGGGCCGGATTCATTGCCAACTTCACGAAAATGCCTCCGGGCGGGGCCTTCGCGCCGTGACAGTTCTTCGTCCGGAGGGCCCCAGGGTGTGACGCGCGGCGTCGCTCTCCGTTCGGCCGCCGGGAGCTTCGGGCGTGCTTGACCCGCGCAGAAGAACGGAGGTAGTTTTCTTGCAAGACCGGATCGTGGGCTCGGCCTTGCGAGTGACTCGCGCGCGCGCGGGACTAGATTCGGAGGAGGGGCGCCTTGAACATTCCCAAGGGAGCGGCGGCGGTCCTGCTCCTGTCGGTGTATTGGGGTTTTGGCCTCACACCCGCCTTCGGCCAAGAACCGTACGTCGCGGACCCGGATCCAAACCGGCCGATGCTGCACGTGCAGCCGCCGGCCGTACCGCCGAGCTCGCTCGTGCACGGCCCGATGGCTCCCGCTTCCGTGATCAACGGAATCACCATCGTCGACGTCGCTGTACTGGCTGGCTTGAACCTCGTCGGCAGGGACTACGGGAACGAGCCTGCGATCACCGCGAATCCGCTCAATCCGAATCAGATCGTCCTGACGGCGTTCTCGGGGAGCGACTGGCGTTTCGGAGGCAACTCCTCATTGTTTTATTCGGGCGATGCGGGCGCTTCGTGGAGCTACTCCGTTGCAGTGCCACCGCCACCGGGGACGACGACCAATTTCTTCTGCCCGTGCGATCAGAATATGGACTGGGGACGGGACGGCGTTCTTTACGGGACGTTTCTGCATGTCGCCACCGACGGCACGCAGTCGGTGTATTCGGCGCAGGCGACGAACCCGACCGATCCGTCGTCGTGGACCTACCGAGCGCCGGGAGGGGTGTCCCAAAAGACGAACCAGAACGCGTGGATCTACGTCGATCAACCTTGGCTCTGGAGCGGCCCGCTGCCCGGAGACAACAGCGTCACGAACGTCTGCGTCGCCTACGACAATTTCGACGCCGCTTTCATCAACGAGGAGATCCGGGCCGCCGACTCGCCCGGCGCGTCGCCGCTCGATTTCACGCGCGACGCTCCCACGGATGCCGACTCGCTGCAGTACGGCGACGGGATGAACCCGGGGAACCGCATCGCCGTCGGGCCGGACGGGACGATCTTCAACGTCTACCAGCGTCTCGAGAGCGTGCAGGCGAATGGAGTGAAGCAGCTCACCTACCTCATCAACGTGTCGACGGACGGCGGGCAGACGTGGTCCGTCGCGAATAGCGATCACCCGTCCGGCGCCAAGATCATCGCGGCAAGCGTCCTGAGCTTCCAAGGGAACGGTTCCAAGGTCGGGGGCGTGAATGCGCTGCTCGGCGGTGTAGACGCGGTGACGGTGGATCCGACGACGGGGGTGGCCTGGGTCGTCTACGGGGCCCGGCCCACGCTCACCGGGCGCGACCAGCTCTTTCTCGTGCCGGTGACCTACAGCGCCGGCAGTCTGACGGTGGGCACGCCTGTGACGCTGACCTCGAGCACCATCGATAACTACCTTCCGTCCGTGGCCGTTCTCCCCAACGGCGAAGTCGGCATCCTCTTCCTCACGCTAAGCGGAACGCAATTCCAGTGGCGATTCGCCCAGTGGACGAACGGCACGACGATCGCGAAGACCACGGGGTTCGGCCCGTTCACGTCCCCATTCGCCAACAACGGCGTGTCCAATCAGCGGATCTTCGGCGACTACATTCAGGTCCGTGCCGTAGGGTGCAGCTTCTACGGCACCTACCCCGCGCGTGGCACGGGGATGATCAACCAGAGCAGCATCGATCCGTACTTCATGTCGGCGCCGTCCGCGACGGCCTGCTCCCTGCCCACACTGACGGCGCTCGTCCCTCCCGTGACCTGCGCCGGTAATCCCGGGTTGAGCCTAGCGCTCCAGGGAACCGGGTTCTCGAATGGCGCGACGGGCAGAATTCAGACGGCGATGCGCACGACGACGTTCGACTCGCCTACGCAGGTGACGATGGCCGTCCAGGCCGCCGACATCGCGGCTCCCGGTGTCGCGAACGTCGATCTGCTCGGCCCCGTGCCTGCAGGGGGGCTCACGGGGAGCCTCCCGCTCACCGTCGAGGGTCCAGCCGGAAGCCCCGGCGCCACGCTGCTCGCCTCCCCGGCCGGAGGCGATGTCAGCCTGAGCTGGGCCGCCGCGTCCGGTGCTACGAGCTACGCCGTGAGGCGGTGCAACGCCAACCTCGGGCCGTGCGCACCCGCGACGATCGCGACACCCGTCGCGAACTCGTACCAGGACGGCGTGCTCGCCGACGGAAACAGCTATTGGTACCTGATCGACTCGGTGAATAGCTGCGGCGCGGTTCCGTAACGTTGCGAGTTCCGGCGGGAGGCCTCCTCATGCGCCGGGACGAACGACCAGAATCTTTCCTTCGGGCCCGTCGGCGACGAACACCGTGCCGTCTTCGGCGACCACCGCGTTCCGGGCGCCCTTGGCGGTCTTGACCGTCGCGGTGCTTCGAAGGACGCCCTTGGCATCGAGGTGCGCGACCGTGAGCGTTCCCGCGCCGTCGGCCGCGGCGTACAACAGGCCGGGTCCCTTCAGGTAGTCGAGGCTATCGACCCCCGCACCGGTGTCGAGCTTCGAGACGATGCGCCCGTCCGAGCTCGCGGCCAGCACGGCAACATGTTCCGTGCAAGCAACCATCAGGAACCGCCCCGTGGGCTCGAGAGCCAAACCCCGGGGACCGTCCTCCCCGCACGACGGCATCCACGTGGCCGTCACCTGGCGGGTCGCGACGTCGATCCGGAGCGTCCGGTCCTTGTCTTCGAGGTTCGTGTAGAACAGGCCGTGAGCGTCGTCGACGGCGTAGCCCTCTGGATCCCCGTCCAGATTGATGCTGCCGGCCAGTTTCGGCGCCGACGGCGTCGCGACGTCGAGAATCTGGATCGTCTGGGCCCGAGGCATGGTCACCCAGACCTCTTTCTTTCGCGCAACGAAGGCGACCCCGTCGGGGCTGTAGGGGAGGGTGACGCAGCCGCCCCGTGCGAGCGTCGCGGCATCCACCGCGCAGACGCTGAGGTCGGCCCGGTTCCCGACGTAGACGAAACCGTCACCGATGGTCGCGGAGCTCGGCCCGACGAGCCGCTTCTTCCCTCGACGCTCGACCTCGGCGGTGGGAAACTTCTCGACGAGGTCCACTTTCCGTGACTTCGCGTCGATGACGACCGCGTTTCCGGTTCCACCCGCCGGCACCCACACACGGTGGCGCGCGCGGTCGACGGCCAGGTAGTCGAGCACGACGCCGTCCGCCGGCGCACCAGGCAGCGCGATGGGATCGACGGTGAAGCCGCTGGCTCCCGCTTTCGGAGCGTCCGAAGCGATGAGGGTGGTCACGATCACCAGTCCGAGGCCGGCTCCGACGAGTCGACGAGTGCGCATGTTCTCTCCTGCTTCCGGATGGGGAACATTTTCGAGCCGTCGGGAAGCGTACACCCGATCGAATCGTGTACGGTTGTGCGCGTCTCGGGCGAAGGTCCGCCAGGGGCGGCCCATGAAGGAGCCTGCATGCGCGAGAAGCTCGGCCTCGTTTCCGTGGTGATCGCGTCGGGTCTTGCTCCGGCCGCCCCGCTCGTGATCGCGCACCAGAAGTAGGGGCGGCGTTCGCGGTGACGGCAGCTTTGCTCGGGCAGGCGGCGGCCGCCGCGGCTGGGGTTCCGGGTCTCTCCGCGGGAGGCTTGAACTCCACTGCGGTCGTCGTCAGCAGCGCGGTCCTGGTCTTTCGCGAGGGACTCGAAGCCATTCTCGTGTTGGCCGCCGTGACCGCCGGGCTGGCGCGAAGCGGGAAGGGGCTCGAACGCGGGGTGGTGGTCGGCTCCGCGCTCGCTTTGCTTGCCACCGTCGCCACCTGGTTCGTCGTCGTGGCCGTCACCTCGGAAGTCAACGCTTCGGAGCTCCACGTGCAGGCGGCCACCGGGCTGCTGGCGATCGTCGTGCTGCTCGTGGTGATGAACTGGTTCTTCCACAAGATTTACTGGACCGGCTGGATCGCGCACCACGACAAGCGTCGTCGCCGGCTCCTCGAAGCCTCGGAAACGACCGGCGCCGGCACGTTTCGAGGTCTGGCGCTGCTCGGCTTCACGGCGATCTACAGGGAAGGCTTCGAGGTCGTGCTGTTCCTGCAGAATCTGCGGCTCAGGGCCGGAACGAGCGTCGTGCTTTACGGGACGGCCATCGGACTGGTGCTCACCGCCGCCGTCGCCGTCCTCACGTTCATCGCGCACCGGCATCTCCCGTACAAGCGCATGCTCATCCTCACGGGAGTCCTGTTGGGAGGGGTCCTGGTCGTGATGGTCGGCGAGAGCGTCCAGGAGATGCAGCAGGCGGGGTGGCTGACGACAACCACAGTCGGGCTTCCTGTGCCGGATTGGGCCGGCATGTGGTTCGCCGTCTTTCCGACGGTCGAAGGTCTGCTCGGACAAGCCCTCGCCGTGCTGCTCGTGATCGGCTCCTACCTTTCGGCGCAGCTCGTCCGAAGGTGGGGATCACGTCGCGCGTAGGGGGAAAGCGGCATGAGGGCCTCGAGCCGGGACGGCCCCGTCGATCACGAAAGGAGCTACCGCGGGCTCTCGCTGCGCGCGTTTTTTCACCGGGCGCGCCTGCGCGCCATTCTCCGAAGCCTCCGGCGTGCCGCGCGCGGCGAAGCCGGAAGGCTGGCCGATTTCGGATGCTCGAACGGGTTCATCCTCGCGGAGCTTCGCGCTCGGCGCTTCCCGTACCCCGGCTGGGAGCTGTGGGGCTTTGACCACGCGCCTCCGTACATTGAAGCCGCGCGGCGACGAGGCATCCCAGGGGCGCGTTTTGAACCGTTCGATCTCGACCTCCCCGAAGACGAGCCGGTCTTACAGTTCGAGCTCGTGCTGTGCCTCGAGACCCTCGAGCACACCGGAAACTACCGCAACGGCCTAGGGAAGCTCGCGCGGGCGACCCGGCCTGGGGGATACCTCTTGGTCAGCGTGCCGAACGAACGGGGCGTTCCGGGCCTGTTGAAGTTCTTCGGGCGGAAGCTGCTGATGCGGCAGACCTACGACAACTTCTTTCGCGGGCGACCCCATGGACCATACTTGCGCGCGCTGCTTCGCGGAGGAGACCTCGAGCGGTTCCGCGATCCACCGCGTCACGGATGGGGCGACCACTTGGGATTCGACATCTTGCGGTTCGAGGCGTTCCTCGATGCGACGCTCCTCGCCACGGGCTCGTTCGAGCTGGTCCTGCGGCGCCGCCCTGCGCTGGGGTTCGGGCGGCTGTATCTGCTCCGCAAGAACGGGTGAGCGCGGCCGAGGACCGACCGCCTCGCCTCGTGCGGTCGTTCAGACGGACGTCGACGTCAGGGGGCGCAGTCGCGGCCGAACATGGTCATGAACAGATGGAAATCGCTCGCCTCGATGCAAGGCTCCGCGCGGTCCAGATTCGCGGCGGGGTTGTAACGCAGACCGTTCGGGCAGCTGTTCCAGGACCCGGCCAGGACGGCCAAGTCCCGGCCGTCCACGCGCTCGTCCGAGAATCCGGTCATGTCGAAGTTGGCCGTCGTCGCGAGGCAGCCGATCACCGGATCGCAGGCGTCGGCCGTGCAGGCGTCGGCGTCGTGGCACGCCAGCGGGTTCAACCCGACGCAGGCGCCCGCCCTGCAGACGTCGGTCAGGGTGCATGTGTCGGCGTCGTCGCAGGGCGCGGTGCTGTTCGTGTGCACGCATCCCACAAACGGGTCACAGGCGTCGGCCGTGCAGACCTCGCCGTCATCGCAGGAGATCGCGAGGTGCCCGCAGCCGGTGATCGCGTCGCACGAATCGACGGTGCACGCATCGCTGTCGTCGCACGCAAGAGGAGTCCCCGGCACGCAGCGGTTCCGGCCCGTGACGGCAATCGAATCGATCCACTGGCCGACGTTGCCACGGGTTTGGTCCGTGGCCAGCCGCCACCGCAGCACGATGGTATTTCCTGCCGCGAAGGCCGGTAGATTCACCGTCGTCAGGACGAACTGGCTCGAGGTACCCGTCCACGCCTCACGTCCACCGATGGGGCTGCCGAAGCTGCCCGAGATCGTGCCGTTGTAGCCGCCGGCCGCGAAGCTCCCGCCTGCGGCGAGTATGTCCTGGAACAGCCCGTCTCCGATCTTGATTTCGAGCACGCCGCCGTCGTCGTCCTTCTCGAGGTCGTAGCGGTTCCGGAACCGGAGCTGCGCCGTCGGCGACAGGATCGTGATGCCCGGCGAATCCAGGACGGAATCCCTGACGTCCGATGCGTCGGGCATGAAAACGGAATTCGGCGCCGTGTCGAAGCGGAGATTTGTCGTCCTCCAGGAGGCGCCCCCCGCGGGCCCGATGATCAGGGTTGCCGTCCAGCCCGGTGGAATCGCAGGCGTCTCGACGAGGTCGAAGCTCTCCGCGAATCCGAGCCCCGGTCCGCACCGATCGTCTTCGGTACAGAGGTCACCGTCGTCGCAGGTCCCTTGATCGACGACGGCGATCGTCGCGATCGCCGTGTTGTTCCGCGCGTCGGGCTCGCCGGACGCGCTCGACGCGGTGGTGGTGCCCGTCAGCGCGATGCTCCCCACACACGGTTCGACCTCGCTCATGATCGTGAACGTGACCGAGGTGCCCGCCGCGAAACACTTGTTCGTGCAGGAGATCTTGCCATGGGTTCCGATGGCGGGAACGGTGCAAACCCAGTTACCGTCCGTCGCGGGCCACGTGATCGACGTGTACGTCGTTCCTTCGGGGGGTTGCTCGAGCATCTCCGCGTCGAGCGCCGCGTCGGGGCCGGCGTTTTGCATGACGATCGTCGAGGTGATGAGCCCCCCTGGCGCTACCGGATCCGGTGCAACGCTCGACGTCACGCCGAGGTCGGCCGTCTGCTGATCGCTCGCGCACGAGTTGGTGGCGTCCGCTTCCGGCGCGGGGACGGGCAAGGGGGCGTGCTCCCGGGCCACCGCGGCTCTCGACTCGCCCGGCGGCGGTGACTTTGCCTTCGCCCACCAGGACTCGAAGGTCATCTTCGAGACGACGTACCTCGCCACGCGAACGGGACGCATGGTCGCGCTCAAGACCACGCTGATGACGAAGCCATCGCGCTCCTCCTCCAGCGCGGAAACCTGGCCGGCGCCTTCGGTCTGGCGCGGCGCGCGCTCGATCACGGTGCGCCCCGGGTAATCCGCCCACGGGCTCAGCTCTCCCGCAAGGAGCCTGCGACGGAGCTCCTCCGCCACCGCTCTCGCCTCGGCGTGGAGCACCCGGTCGAAGGCGAACCGGTCGCGGCTGAGGCGTTCGACGAGGGACGGCCGCGCGAGACATTCCTTGATGAGGAACGAATCGTTCCCGAGAGCGGCGTAGATCTCGCCGAGCCTCTCCGGAGGCTTGGTCTCACGGGCGATTCGCCGCAGCTCGCGTTCGAGCATGTCGTCGGTCAACGAGATCTTCCAATAGACCTCGAGCGCCGCCATCTCGGCCGCGCCGATCCCGTGCCGGCCGTCGACGCGCTCGATCGCCTCCCGGGCGCGGTCGCGGTCGGCAAAAGTGAGGGCGCGCAGCGCCGGCGCGCTCGCGAACGCAGAAGCGCACGCGGAGGCAACGAGAAGAGCGACCGCCGGTTTTACCATGCGCCCTCGCGAGGATGCCCCACGTATACGCGGATTTAGGGCGACGGCCAAGGACGGCGCTGAATGAACACCGCGCCGCGGGCGTTTTGGCCCACGGGTACGGCGCTAGAGCCCCAGGAGGCGAGTCCGGATACGCGAGAGCGCCGCCGAGACCGCACCCGCAGAGTAGGGCTCCCGAGCCGGCAAGGTCCAGTAACTACTGTCGTATCGGTATTCCGCGTATCCCACGTACGAGCTCGAGTCGATCCACGTCAGCCACAGATGTCCCGACTCGGCGTGCAGCCGGATGTCGAGATCGCCGGAATACGGAGTTGTCGCGACCACCGAAGTGATCGGCTCGGGAGTGTCGTCGATGATCTGGGCGGCGACGCTGCGGTTTTTCGGGTTCTGAATCTGGTAGGCCACCCAGGGCTTGTCGCCGGCGTAAAGGACTCTCGGATGACTGTTGCTCTGACCGGCTCCGCCGGCTGCGCGCTCGGCACTCCAAGCTCCCGTCGCGAAGGAGTGTTTTCGGTACAGCAAAGCGTCCGTCGACAAGTCGCGCCACCACACGACCGCGGCATCGCCGTTTTGCGAGCTCGCGATGCGCGGATCGACGTCGTTCGCCGCGTTGGTGGTGAGGAGGAGCGAGGCCGTCTGCTCTCCTGCACTCGTCGTTTGCGTGTAGCGCACGTTGTAATTGGACCCGGACCACGTCGCATCGACCGTCTCGATGAGGTCGGACATGACGTTGATGTGTACGTCCGGGGGATCGACGGCGAACGCCGCGACCGATGCGAGAACGATCGCGGCGATCACGGCGTACCTGCGCGCTTCAAGCATCGTCGTATCTCCCCAGCGCGCGAAGCGCGCGCATGTCTCGAGCCTCCGGACAAGACCGCTTGTCGACGAAACCCGAAAAGTGGGTCGCCGACTGGGCTTCGAACCGGGCTCGGTCGCGATCCCCAAGCTCATCATAGGCTACCGACAGCCAGTAGTGCGCGAGGAAACGCCCGTGTGGGTCCCCCGTTCGGGTGAATTCCGCAAGGGCGGTGCGGAGGGCGGAGACCGCGGGCTCGTGCTTTCCGGCACGCTCGTAGATGCGCCCGGTGCGAACGAGCGCCATGCCGGCAAGGGCCCGGTGGCCGTGGCGAACCGCGAATGCACGGGCTGCTCGCGCCAGACGGAGCCCCGACGCCGTATCGCGCCGCGCCTCGGCGATGTGAACGCGGAGGAGGCGCACCCGCCCCTCGCCGTAGGTATCCTTCGCGCGACGGTATCCCGCGATCGCCTTCCCCACGCGCGCTTCCGCATCGCGAAGGCGCCCGCGATCGACCAGCGCCTTGGCCTGCGCGTGATGGAGCCACGCGATCGTCGCGACGTCGGAACGGTCCGCCCGGGCCTCCGCCTCCCTCAAGAACCCCATCGCGGCGTCCCGGGCTCCGCTGAGCGTCCACACCGTCGCCGCCTGCAAGAGGATCGGGGTGACGAGTTTCGGGTCGAGGGGCTCGCAGAGGAGATCGCTCAGGATCTCTCGGGCGAGCAGCAATCGACCCAGCCCGGCGGCCGCGATCGAGAAGTCCAGAATCGCCTGTTGCCTGTTCGACCTCAGGGCTTCGTCGGTCGGCGCCAGCTCGCGAAGCGCCATCAGATGGGCCAACCCGCGACCGATGTCCCCTTTCTTCCAGTAGTCGAACCCGTCGCGGCGCAGCTTGTCCGGATCGCGGGATGTCGGCACCGCCCCGGACAGCTCTTCCATCTCGATGAGGTTCGCCACGAGATTCGCCGGAACCTCGTAGAGGCGCAGCAGCTGATGAAGACGGAAGATCCCGGGGTCGGATCGCCCCATCTCGATCAAGGACAGCGACGACACCGGCACGTGATGGCCGCCATCGACGAGCTTCTTCGAAACCTGGCCGAGTGTCAGTCCGAGCGCACGGCGACGGGCACGAAGAAGATCGCCGACGACTCGTGAGGGCGGCGTCGGCTTGCTTCCCATCCGGACAGGGTAGACCGTTCTTCGCAATTGTGAAAGGGACTCTCGCGCTCACCTCTCGTCGATCGCGGCAAGCTCGCCCCCCC
>JAYUCM010000354.1:0-3015 GCA_043740355.1 Acidobacteriota bacterium
GCCGCGCAGAAGCAGGCGCCAGCCGTCGAAAAGCGGCTCAAGGTCTTCGACGTGCTCGACTTCGACGTGTTCAGCAACCAGAAGTGGGACCGGCTCGGCGAGTCGCACGCCAAAGACATCATCGTCACCTGGCCGGACGGCCACGAGACGCACGGTCTCGCGACGCACATCGAGGACCTGAAGGCGATGTTCGTCTACGCGCCGAACATCAAGATCGCCGAGCATCCGATCCGATTCGGGTCGGGTGACTGGACCGCGGTCACCGGCACCATGACCGGTACGTTCAGCCAGCCGATGCCGATTGGCGGTGGCAAGACCATCTCGCCCACCGGGAATTCGTTTCGCCTCGGGATGGTGACGATTGGCCACTGGAAGGGCGGCACGATGGACCACGAGTGGTTGTTCTGGGACAGTCAAGACTTCATGAAACAGCTTGGGCTGGCGAAGTAGCGCCGAGCTGACACCGGTCTCAGACGACGGGGGACCACGTGAGGGCGTTTCTCGATCGGGCGTGCGCGGTCCGCGGCGGCGCGCCGTTCCTTGCGTTCCGCGGCCGCACGTGGAGCTACGCGGCGACCGGCGCGATCACCGACGCAGTCGCGGCGGAGCTTTTGGCGCTGGGCGTCCGCCCCGGCGACCGCCTCGCGATGCGCCTGCCGACGGGACCCGAGCACCTCTTCCTCTGGCTGGCCACCGCCAAGGCCGGGATCGTGTCCTGCCCCCTTCACTTCGACTTGGCAGCGCCCGAGATCGAATCGGCTCTCGCCCACTTGAAGCCCCGCGGATTCGTCGATGCCTCGGGCACGATCGCGATAGGCGGCGCCGTCGTCGCGCGGCTCTCCGAGCTCATCGCGTCGCGGCGGGCGTTGATCGGTGTCGATGTGCCGAAGGCCGAGGCGATCGCCACGATCCTCACGACATCGGGCACGACGGGACATCCCAAGGCGGCGATGCTCTCGCAGCGCATGGCGGTTCTGACGGGGGAAGGGTTCGGGTACTGGCTCGGGCTCACCGCGAACGACCGCCTCTTCACTTGCCTCCCCCTCTCCCACATCAACGCGCGGTTCTATTCCACGCTCGGCGCGATCTCTGCTGGCGCATCGCTCGCCCTCGAGGAGCGATTCTCCGCGTCGCGGTTCTGGGCGTCGGTGCGCGCGGCGGAGGCGACGCAGGCGAACGCGATCGGCGCGATGCTCAAGATCCTCCTCGAGCGAGCGGAAACGGCGGACGAGCGCGACCACGGGCTGCGGCTCGTCTATGCGGCGCCGGCGCTGGGGCGCGAGGCGCATCTGGAGTTCGAGAGGCGATTCCGCGCGAGGCTCGTCATCGGTTACGGCTTGACGGAGAGCACGTTCGGGTTCATCCAGCGAGCCCAAGACCGGCGCGACCTCGATGCGATGGGGAGCCCGCGGGGTCACCCCGATCGTAGGGTCCCTTCCGAGGTGCGGCTGGTGGACGGCGAGGTTTGGCTGCGCAATCCCGCGACGTTTTCGGGATACTTCGAGGACGATGCGGCGACGCGGGAAGCGTTGACGGCCGACGGGTGGCTGAAGACCGGGGACCTCGCCACGCGCAACCTCGACGGGAGCTACACGTTCGCCGGACGCAAGAAGCTCGCGATCCGACGGCGCGGCGAAATGGTCTCGCCGGGTGAGGTCGAAGCGGCGCTCGAGGCGCACCCGGCGGTGCTCGAAGCCGGCGTTCGCGGCGTCCCGTCGCCGCTGGGCGAGGACGACGTCATGGCCTACGTCGTGTTCCGCCGAGGGATGGGCGCGACCGAAGCCGAGCTCGCGGCGCACTGTGCCGCACGCCTCGCAGCGTTCAAGGTGCCATCACGCTGGAGCTTTCTCGACGCGCTCCCCCGCACCGCCACCCAGCGCGTCGCCTACCACCTCCTGGAATAGGGGAAATGGGGACACTCCCCTTTGTTTAGAGGACACTCCCTCCTGATCAGAACGGGGAGTGTCCTCTAAACAAAGGGGAGTGTCCCCATTTCCCCTATTCCAGCAGATCGTCCAGGATGTCGAGGCCGCGCGCGAGGTCGGCTTCGTCGATGCACAACGGCGGCGCGACGAAGACGTAGTTTCCGCGCGTCGCCAGACGGATGCCGCGATCGAGCGCGGCGCGCGCGAGCTCCTTGACCGGCGCCTCGAGCGGTTCCTTGGTCGCCCGGTCCTTCACCAGCTCGATCACACCGTAAAGACCCAGGCTCCGCACGTCGCCGACGACCTGATGGCGCGATGCGAGAGCGGCCAGCCCTCGGGCCAAATCGACGTCGAGCCGCGCCGCACGCTCGACGAGCTTCTCGTCCCGCATGACCTCGAGGGTGGCGAGCCCCGCGGCGAGCGAGATCGGGTGCGCGTTGTGCGTCAGGCCGGTGACGAGAGGGTTCGCCTCGAAGTGCTTCGCGATCCGTCCGTTGACGGCGACGGCACCGAGCGGCGCATGCCCCGACGTGATCGCCTTCCCCATCGTGATCATGTCGGGGACGACGCCGAAGCGCTCGAAGGCGAACCAGCGCCCGGTGCGGCCGAACCCCGTGAGAACCTCGTCGAGAATCAGGAGGATGCCGTGCCGGTCGCAGATCTCGCGCAGCCGCGGGAGATACTCGGCCGGCCCCCAGAACGCTCCGTTCGTTCCGACGACCGCCTCGATCAACACGGCGGCGATCGAGGACGCTCCTTCGTAGCGGATCACTTCCTCGACGTGATCGATGCACGGCCGCTTGCAGATGTCGGGGGTCCAACCGAACGGGCAACGGTAGCAATACGGATCGAGCGCGCGGACGACGCCCGGGAGCCCGGGCTCGAACGGCAGCCGCCGCGCGTCACCCGTCGCCGAAAGCGCGCCCAAGGTCGCGCCGTGGTACGAACGGTAGCGCGTGACGATCTTCGCGCGCCCCGTCGCCAGGCGCGCGATCTTGATCGCGTGCTCGTTCGCGTCCGCGCCGCCCAGCGTGAAGAGGAACTTGTCGAGCCCCGGAGGCGTCACCCGGGCCAGGGCCTCGCCGTAGCG
>JAYUCM010000355.1:0-18443 GCA_043740355.1 Acidobacteriota bacterium
CGTGTAAACTGGCCGATGGGAAGGACGCCCATGACCGCGACGCCCAAGATCACCGTCGAGCTTTTGCAAAAATACGACCGGCCGGGCCCTCGCTATACCTCCTACCCTACGGCCGTCGAGTTCGCCTCGAGCTTCGGCCCCGGTGAGTACGTCGCACGGCTCGCGGAGGCCGATCGCGCCGCCGGATCGCTGTCGCTCTACGCGCACCTCCCCTTCTGCGAGCATCGTTGCACTTTTTGCGGGTGCCACGTCGTGATCACGAAAGATCAGGAGATCGTCGAGAAGTACCTCGGCTACCTCCATCGCGAGATCGATCTTCTGGTGGAGCATCTCCCGAACCGCCGACGCGTCTCCCAGTACCACTGGGGCGGCGGCACGCCGACGCATCTGACGCCCTCCGAGATGGAGGCGCTCCATAGGAAGTTCACGGAGCACTTCATCCTGGAACCCGACGCCGAGGTGGCGATCGAGGTGGATCCGCGCGTAACCACGGTCGAGCAGATCGACCTGTTGCGCACGCTCGGCTTCAACCGTCTCTCGATGGGCGTGCAGGACTTCGACCCCGACGTCCAGGCCGCCGTCGACCGGAATCAGACGGAAAGCCAGACGCGCGCGATGTACGACCTCGGGCGGACGAAAGGCTTCGCCTCGATCAATCTCGACCTGATCTACGGCCTCCCCTTGCAGACCATCCGGAAGTTCGGCCGCACGGTCGACATCGTGCTCGCCATGCGCCCGGACCGGGTCGCGCTCTATTCGTACGCTCACGTGCCGTGGATCCGGGCGCAGCAGAAGTGGATCGACTCGAAGGACCTCCCCTCCCCCGGGGAGAAGCTCCAGCTCTTCGTCGACGCGCGCGACCGGTTCCTCGCCGCGGGGTATGTCGAGATCGGCATCGACCACTTCGCCCTTCCGGGCGACGAGCTCGCCGACGCTCGCCGGAAACGCCGCCTGCACAGGAACTTCATGGGGTACACGGTGAAGTCCGGGAACGATATGTTGGCCGTGGGCATCTCCGGGATCGGCGACGTGCAAGGCGCTTTCGCGCAGAACGAGAAGAAGCTGTCCGGCTACTACGAGAAGCTCGATGGCGGGACCTTCCCCGTCGAGCGCGGCTACGCTCTCGATCGCGACGACCGCATTCGACGTGAGACGATCACCCGCCTGATGTGCAACCTGTGGCTCGACACGGCCGCCATCGAGCGTGAATTCGGCGTCGTGTTCGCCGCGTATTTCGCCACGGAGCTCTCCCTACTGTCGGCCCCGGACGGGCTTGTCGCGCACGGCTTCGTCGCCATCGCACCGGACCATATCGAAGTCGTCGGCCTCGGCCGCTTCTTCGTGCGCAACGTGGCGATGATCTTCGACCGCTATCGCAAGAACGGGACGTCGGACAAGCCTATCTTCTCGCGGACGATCTAGGGGACACGGCGGAAACGTCCGGGCTCAACCCAGCCGCCCATGCACGAGCTGAATCTTCCTGTCGGCCAGCTGCCCCACGGACAGATCGTGAGTGACCATGACGATGGTCTGTCTCTGCTCGTGCATCTTTCGAAAGAGGTCCATCACGCTGCGTTGGTTTTCTTCATCCAGAGAGCCGGTGGGCTCGTCGGCCAGGATCAGCTTCGGGCGGTTGATGAGGGCCCGCGCAATGCAAACCCGCTGCTTCTCGCCGCCGGAGAGGGCCGAAGGGAGGTGACGCAAACGGTCGCCGAGTCCCACGGCCGTCAGCGCCTTCGCCGCCTCCGGCTCGTCCGCCATGCTGTGGAGGTACTGCGCCAGCATGACGTTTTCCAGGGCGGTCAAGTAAGGGATGAGCTGATACTGCTGGAAGATCAGCCCAACGCATTCGCGGCGGTAGCGGATCAGATCGGGACGCGTGAGCCGCGTGAGGTCCAGTCCGTCGACGACGACCTTGCCCTCGTTGGGGACGTCGAGGCCGCCGAGCATGTTCATCAGCGTCGTCTTGCCGGAACCCGACGGCCCCATCACCGCGATCCACTCTCCGGCGCGGATCTCCAGGTTCACTCTGTCCAGAGCCGTGACCTCGTGGTTGTAATGGCGCGTGACGTTTTCGAGTCGGACGAAGGACATCTCATTCCCCTCGAAGCGCGGCGGCCGGTTGCACGGCGAGCGCTCGCCTGAGAGGCAGGAGCACGGCGCTCCAGCACAGGATAAGGGAGACGGCCAGCACGATGGGGATCACGCTGGCCCTGGCTTCGATGGCGGCGCCGAAGAGTCGGCTTCCCACCACGCGTGCGGCAACGGCCCCGAGCGCGAGTCCCGCGGCCCCCCCGAAGATCCCGAGCAGGCTGACCTCGCCCAAGAGCATCATCAGGATTTCTCCGTCGCCCGCGCCGAGGGATCGCATGAGGCCGAGTTCGCTCTCCCGTTCCAGGACGATCGAAAGGAGCGTGGTCATCACGCAGAGTCCGCACAGCAACAGCACCACCACGGTGAGCAACAGAATGAGCCGGTCGAGCTTTGCCAAAATGGCCCCCTGGGCGGCGGCGACCTGCCTGAGGGGACGGGCCGAAACGCCCGGCAGACGGCGCTCGATCGCGGCCACGGCGCGGCCGACGGCGTCGGGACCGCCGTCGACCGAGAGGGCGGCCAGCGAGACGCGTCCTTGAAGACCGACCCTGTCCTGTAGGTACGGCAGGGGCACCAGAATCTCATCGTCTTCCGATTCGCCGCTCGAGAGGACCCCGGCCACCGAGAGAGTCTCCAGTGGCGAGGCCGCTATCGAGAGAAAGACCCGCTCGCCGGGATGAAGACCCAGGATGCCGGCCAAGGCGGCGCCGACCACGCAGGTGCCGTCGCCTTCGCGGGACCAGGATCCCTCGAGCTTCCACGACGGGTTCACGCGTGACAGGGTGTCGAGATTGGCGCCAGCCACCACCGCCGCCCTCCCGGCGGACCTGTCCGCCTCGCGGGTGATCGTCCCAGCGGCCAGCAATAGGGGCGAAATGACAATTCCCGGCGCTTCTCCGGCCAGGAGCGCCGGAACTCCCAGGACCTGGGCCTCTTCCAGCGTATCCGACTCGGAGTGTTGGGTCGGGGTCAACAGAAGGTTGGGGCCGTAGCGGCGCAATTCCCGGGACATCTTCAGCCGGAGGTCGAACTTGAGATTGAGCATGGTGGCCGAAACCGTGGCACCTACGACCACCGCCATGAGCGCCAGGAGGAAAGACGTGTGCCGCAGACGTAGGGAACGCAAGAGGAAGCGGGCGGATGTCGCCACCCGTCCGGGTCTTACGATCCGCCAGGAACTAGAGGCCACGGAGCAGCTCGTAGGGACGCAGCCGCATGATGCGGCGCGCCGGCAGCAGGCACCCGAGCATGGTGATCGCCTGGGCGGCGGCCACCGCCAGCGGGATCGAGATCGGTCGGATGGAGACGGTGGAGCCGAACACCGACACGGAAAGCCAGCGTGCGACAAGTGCGCCGGCGCTGGCCCCGACCAGTCCGCCCGCAAGGCCGAGCACGCCGGCCTCGGCGAGGAGCAGGCCGATGACGTCGGAATTGCTCGCCCCAAGCGCCTTGAGGAGTCCGAACTCGAAGCGCCGCTCGAGCACGCTGGTCGTCAGCGCGCTGGCCACCGTGAGGGCCGCGCCGAGGCCAGCCAAGAGCGCAATGAGCATCATGAGGCCCGATATCCGTCGCAGCACCATTCCCTCCGACTCGGCGACGCGTCTGATCACAATCGCTTCCGACCCTGGCAGCGCACGCTCGATCTCATAGGCAATGGAGGAGACGAAGGGCGTACACGACCACTTTTCGAACTGGGCTGGCGGGAGATCCTTCGCGTTCTTCCCCATCCGCTGATAGACCGCGCTTTCGGGCGTCGTCAGGGCGCTGACCAGAACCCGCGAGACCCGGTCCGGATTCTTCCAGAGACCTTCGACCGCCTCGAGGGGAGCGAGGAGCGCCTCGTCCTCCTCGCCGCCGGTGCTGAGGATTCCGGTGATGGTAAAGCCGGCCGGCCCCGAGGGGGTCTCGACTTCCAGCCGATCGCCCGGCCGGAGTGACAGCGCCTGGGCGAGACGCGCTCCCGCAATGGCCTCCACACGATCGGTGGACTGGCCTTCCCGAATGCGGTCCATCGGCCAGTTGCCTCGGACGCTCCAGTACGGATTCAGATTCCGGATCCCCGTCAGGAAACTCTCGCCGTTCGTCGCGTCCAAGGAAAGCTGCCGCTCGAACCAGGTCCCCCGCACCGGAAAGATCCGGCCGCGCACCTGGCCGCTGACGTCAAGAACGGGCGCGAACGCGAGTATGTTGTTCTTCCAGAAATTGTCTTTCACCGCGATCACTTGACTCGCGCGAAGAAACGACGGGAGGCGGAAGGCGGAGACGTCCTCGCCTCCGATCCGGACGGGCCGGGCGTTCTCGCGGGGCACAACCACCAGATTGGCCCCGAACGCTTTCAATTCGCGGCTCATCTTGTCTCCGACGTCCAGCGCCAGATCGCACAGCGCGGTCACTGCGGTTGTCGCCAGTGCCACGGCGACGAGGAGCACCGCCTTGTGCCGTTTCTGCCGGAAGAGAGAATCACGAAGGATACGGAGGAACAAAGGTGGTCTCCGCCTTCAATACGTGGGGGGAGCGGATTCGGTCGTCTCCGTCGCTCTGAAGGCCTTGACCTGCTTCGCGAGATCGTTCAGCGAGATCACGAAATCGTCCCCTTCATCCTTGTAGGCGAGGGGAAGGGGGTTGCAACCTCCGCCAACGCCCAGCGTCGCCGTGTTGATATCCGCAGCGCAGGCCAGACAGACCAGCCGCCCCTTGATTTCCACGTAGCCGTACGCGCCGCACACCTGACAGGCATCGAACGACGGGATCAGTCGCGATCCCGATCTCATGACGAAGAAACGGACGACGGTCCCCTGCAAGCTCACACCGAACCGGTGGAGATGACCGTCGTTCAGTCCGGTCCGGGCGATCCTCACGTTGCCACCGGAATCTGGTTCGAGCATGGCCGGCGGATCGATTCCCCGGGGTAGGCTCGAGAAAGCGTACGACACGGTGAGGCAGGCGATCACCAGCATCCCCGCGGTGGCCAGAAGACGGCGCCAGACGATCTCACGCCGGATTCGCGCCAGCGCCAGGCGACGCTCCGGTCCCTCCAGGGCCTCCGCGCCTTGGATGCGCTTTTTCTCCGCGCGCCCTGGGATCAGGACGATGATCAACGGCAGCGCCAGGAGCGAGATCATCACGAGGACCTCGTTCTTCACGATCGGACCGATGATCCGCATCTCCTCCTTCCCCACCGGAAGAGTTCCCTGCTCCCCAAGCTCGTGCAGCCCGCCGATGAGGAGCTGGACCGCCAGGACCGCGAGCACCAGCTCCGTGACCTTGAAGAATCGTCCGAGGTCCACACGGACCGTCCCACGGACAAATGCCACGCCGAAAACGGCCGCGAGACTCAACCCCACCAGCCCGCCGAAGAAGGAGAGAACGGCGTCCGTGGTGAGGTTGACGGCCCCAAGGAAGAGGATCGTCTCGATCCCTTCCCGCAGGACCATGAGGAACGTGAGGAGGAAGAGCCCAACGGCGATGGCGCCGGAGCCGCGGGAGGCGATGCGCTCGACCCGCGTTTCAATTTCCTCCTTGTGCCCCTTCGATGTACGCCACATCCAGTAGACCATGGAGGATACGAAGAGCGATCCGACGAGCATCAGCCACCCTTCGTAGGCCTCTTCCTGCACTCCGAGAGATGAGAAAAGCACCGCGCAGAAAATGCTGGCCACGATGCCGGCGCCAAGGCCGGCGAAAACGGCCCGGCTCAGGGACCCCCGGCCGGTCTTCCGGAGATAGGCCAGGATGATCCCCACCACGAGCGCCGCCTCCGCCCCCTCCCGAAGCGTGACGATCAGGGATTCGAACATCTCTCGACTCCATTTTGGCCCTGCGGCCGGCCTCGCGTTCGGCGAGCCGCACGCGATGGGTGAGGCCAGCGAACAGGTCCTCGACGTCGGCCAACGTGCGCTCGATGGCGTGCGGTGAGGGGCGAGGATCGTAGCACGGCAACTCCTGGTTCGTGGGACAGCCCGAGATGGGCTTTCCGTTCATGCAGCGCAGCTTGGAGCATCGGTTACGGGTACGCGCTGGCAGGCCGTCTGAGCGACGCTTCGCGGCACGCGCGCATTCTCGAAGCCGCCGGCCCCGACGTACCGTACACGCGACAGCTCCTGGCGCTCGTGGACGCGCTCGAAGGCCGGCGCGCTGCCGCGCTTGCGCGGATCGTCACCGTCGACGATGCGGCGCTCGACGCGCACCACCGATTTCATCTCGCCGAATCGTTCGCGATGAGTGGCGAGATCGACCGCGCGTTGGATCTTCTCGAAAAGTCGGTGCTCGGCTTCTACCCCTATCCGTTCATGGCGGACCACTGCCGTTTCCTCGATCCGCTTCGGGGGACGCCGCGGTTTGCCAAGGTCTTGGAGATCGCTCGGGAACGCATGGCGGCGTTTGTGAGGCGCGACGCTGAGCTAGGCCGCTCACTCGACAGCTAGGATCCGGATTCCGAACCGCTCGTCTCGTCCCGGGGGGTGCGTCGCCGCGATGCTGCCCGCAGAGCGTCTTCGGCACGACGGGGCACTTCCGGCCCATCGAAATGAGGCGCGAGCTTGACCGGCGGGTAGGTCCTCAGGCGCTCCAGAACGGCGTCCAGCTCGTCGCCCAAGAGCCGATCGCAGGCGTGGTAGACGCCGCCTTCCCCTTCTTCGATCTCGTTGTGCTCGTCGAGTATCGAGCGGATCTCCTCGACGATTCCCGCGGTAGGCGTGGGGACGAGCAGGAGCGCCAGCGCCCCGTGATCCCGGTGCAATCGCGGCACCGTCGGATGCGGGCTCCCGCCGTTCGCCCGCTGGCTCGCCGGGAAGAGGATCTTCTCCTCAATGCCGATGTGGCGCAGGAGCCCGGCGCGGAACTCCTCGTACGACGCGACGTCGATCCCGCCCGACGGCGTCACGGCGGAGCGCAGCAGCACTTCGAGCCGCTCGTGATCGTCGGCGAGGAACCTGCGAATCGCACCGAGACCTTCCATGTCGCCCCCTGTCAACGTCAGCTCTGTATCCTCACGGTGAGTTGCGCATGCATCAGCGCGCACACTTTCAGAATCAACGGATTCTTGAGGCCGTAGTAAACCGACTGGCCGCGTTTCTCCCGCGTCAGAAGGCCCGCCGCCGCCATCAACGACAGATGCTTGGAGACGTTCGCTTGGGTCGTGTTCACGGCGGCGACGATGTCGTTGACCGCGCGCGGCCGGTCGCACACGGACTCGAGGATCTTCAGCCGCATCGGCTCCCCCAGCAGCCGGAACTGCAGCGCGATGTGCTCCAGTTCGTCCAGGGTCATCCGGTGGCGGAGTGTTTTTGTCATATGAACCTATGGACATATGAGCATATCATGATACTATGACTTGTCCAGTCGAGTTCCGAATTGGAGGAAGGCATGAAAATGCAGATGATCGTTCGCCGCTTCGCCGGAGCGTTCGTCCTCGCCAGCTTGTTGCTGGCCCATTACCACAGCGCGTACTGGCTGTGGTTTACGGCGTTCGTCGGATTCAACCTCCTGCAGTCTTCTTTCACCGGCTTCTGCCCGCTGGAGATTGGCTTGCGGAATCTCGGCGTAGGGGACGAGGCCGCGGTGCGTTCCCAGGGCACGTCCAAGCTGCCGTGATGCGCCGGCCCTTCACGTTCGCCGCTGTTCTGGTCTGCGCCTGGTTCGTCGTCGCGGGTTGCGGCCCGAAGCCCGGCTCCGGGCCCGCCGCGTCGTCGCCGACCGTAACGGTCCGCGCGCAGATCATCGAGCGCCGCGAACGGATCGCCACCGAGGACGTCGTCGGGACGGTGCGCGCGAAGCTGCGTGCCGTCATCGAAGCCAAGGTCAGCGGCAAGATCGCCCGGATGGCCGTCGTGCCCGGCCAGAAAGTGAGACACGGCGAATTGCTTGCCAGGATCGAAGCGCGCGAAGTCCAGGCCCGGCTGGAGCAGGCGCTCGCGGTTCGCCAGCAGACCGAAAGCGACTTGACGCGCAGCGCCTCCTTGCTGGCACAGGACATTCTCGCGCAGTCCGACTACGACGCCACGCGGTCCAAGTTTCGAGTGGCCGATGCCGCCGTGAGGGAAGCCGAGACGCTGCTCGGTTACACCAAGGTCGATGCGCCGTTCGACGGCACCATCACGCGCAAGCTCGCCGATGTGGGCGACCTGGCCGCGCCCGGCAGGCCGCTGCTCGAGCTGGAAGACCCGCACTCACTCCGCTTCGAAGCCGACGTGCCCGAGGCCGTCGTCGGCACGCTCACACTCGGCGACCGGTTGCCCGTTCGCCTCTCCTCGATGGAGACCGACCTGGAAGGCGTCGTCAGCGAGATCGCTCCGGCCGCGGACCCGGGCAGCCGGACGTTTCTCGTGAAGCTCGATCTACCCGCCACGCCGAGCCTCCGCGCCGGACAATTCGGCCGCGTGGCCGTGCCCGTCGGCGGGACCTCGGCCTTGCGCGTCCCGGCTTCCGCCGTCGTCGTTCGGGGCCAGATGGAGCTCGTCTTCGTGGTCGCCGAAGGCAAAGCGCGGCTCCGTATCGTGAAAACCGGCAAGCGGATCGGCGACGACGTGGAGCTGGTCTCCGGCGTCGACGCGGGCGAGTCCCTCGTCGTCGAGAACGCCTCGGCCCTGGTTGACGGACAACCGCTGCAAGTCCGATGACGCCCCCTCTCGGCGTGGCCGGCAAGGTCGCCCGCGCCTTCATCGATTCCAAGCTCACGCCCCTCATCGTCATCGCCTCGGTGCTGCTCGGAACGTTCGCGGTCGTCATGTTGCCCCGCGAGGAAGAACCGCAGATCAAGGTGCCGATGATCGACGTGCTGGTCGCGATGCCCGGCTTCTCCGCTAAGGAAGTCGAGGAGCGGGCCACGCGGCCGATGGAGAAGTTGCTCTGGGAGATACCCGGCGTCGAATACATCTACTCGACGTCCCGCCCCGGCGAGTCCCTCGCCATCGTTCGCTTCAAGGTCGGCGAGGACATGGAACGCAGCGTCGTGAAGCTCAATCACAAGCTTCAGCAGAACTTCGACCGCATCCCGCACGGCGTGTCCACGCCGCTGATCAAGGCGAGGACCATCGACGACGTCCCGATTCTCGCCCTCACGTTCCACAGCCCGCGCTACGATCACCTCACCCTCCGCCGGCTCGTCGCGCAGGTGGATGACGCGGTGCGGCAGGTACCGCTCGTGGCCGAGACCGTGCTCTTCGGCGGCGCCAAGCGCCAGGTGCGCGTGCTGCTCGATCCCGCGAGGCTGGCTTCCCGCAATCTCTCGCCCGTCGGGCTCATCCCGATGCTGCGTCAGGCGAACCGACAATTCGCCGCCGGCGAGTTGACGAGCGAGAACAAGGATGTCGTGATCGAGACCGGCGCGTTCCTGCAAAGCGCCGAAGACGTCGGCAGCGTCGTCGTCGGAACGTTCGGCGGCAAACCGGTCTATCTGCGCGAAGTCGCGGCCATCGTCGATGGCGCGGCGGAGCCAAGCCAATACGTCCTGTTTGGAAAGGGTGACGTGGAAGAACCGGCCGTCACGCTGTCCATCGCCAAGCGTCCGGGCGCGAACGCGATTTCGGTTGCGCGCGACGTGCTGCGCAGGGTGGAGACGCTCAAGGGTCGCGTGATCCCCGCCGACGTCTCGGTGTCCATCACAAGAAATTACGGCGAAACCGCGGCCGAGAAGTCCAACGAGCTGCTGTGGCACATGTTCCTCGCCGTGGTCGGCGTGTCGCTGCTCATCTTGCTCACTCTCGGGTGGCGCGAATCTGGCATCGTGGCCATTGCCATCCCCGCCACGCTCGCGCTCACGTTGTTGGTGTTCTACCTCTACGGCTTCACGTTGAATCGCATCACGCTCTTCGCGCTCATCTTCAGCATCGGCATTCTCGTGGACGACGCCATCGTCGTCGTCGAGAACATCGTTCGCCACGCGCATCTGCCTTCAAACAGAGCCAGGGCGTGGAGCGAGTTCGCGGTGCAAGCCGTGGACGAGGTCGGCAATCCCACGATTCTCGCCACGTTCGCGGTCATTGCCGCCGTGTTGCCGATGGCGTTCGTGGGCGGGCTGATGGGGCCCTACATGCGACCCATTCCGATCGGTTCAAGCGCCGCGATGTTCTGGTCCCTGCTCATCGCGTTCATCGTCACGCCGTGGGCCAGCGTGCGCATCCTGAGGAAGCCGACTCAGGTCGGTGGCCATGAGCACGAGACGGACCGCTTCACCCGTATCTACCGACGCATCATGAATCCGCTGATCCACAACGCCAAGTGGCGGCTCGCCTTCCTCGGCGGGATCGTGGGCCTGCTCCTTGCGGCCATGGCGCTGGTCGGCGTCGGATGGGTGAAAGTCAAGATGCTCCCGTTCGACAACAAGAGCGAGTTTCAGATCATCCTCAACATGCCCGAGGGAAGCGCGCTCGAGCGCACGACACAGGCCGCTCGCGAGATCGCCGCCGCGATCCGCACCGAGCTGGAGGTGACGGACTACCAGATTTACGTGGGTGTGGCATCGCCGTTCAACTTCAACGGACTCGTGCGGCACTACTTCATGCGTCGCGGCGCGAACGTGGCCGACATCCAGGTCAATCTGCTGCCCAGGAGCGGGCGCAAAGCGCAGAGCCACGACATCGCCAAGCGGATTCGCCCGCGCGTCACGGAAATCGCCGCGAGGTTCGGCGCCCGTGTCGCCGTGGCCGAAGTGCCACCCGGTCCACCGGTGTTGCAAACGCTCGTGGCCGAGATCTACGGGCCGAGCGAGGAGAGCCGACTCGCCCTTGCGCAGGAGGTCATCGGCATCTTCAAGGCCACCCCGGGCGTCGTGGACACGGATTGGTACATCGAGGCGGATCAGCCGAAGGTGCGGTTCGTCATCGACAAGGAGAAGGCCGCGCTGCATGGCATCAGCGCCGAGACGATCTCACAGACGCTCGCCGTCGCCGTCGGCGGCACCTCCGTGGACCTGCTCCACCTGCCGCGCGAGAAAGAGGACGTGAACATCGCCTTGCAGCTGCCTCTCGCCAGCCGCGCCGCCCCGGAGGACTTGCTGGCGCTGCGGGTGCGCTCCGGCGACGCCAACGCGCTGCCCGAGCCGGGCCCTGCCGCAGGCCCGCCACCGCTGATCCCCCTGCGCGAGCTGGTGTCCATCGAGCGCACCATCACGGACAAGAGCATCTACCACAAGAACCTCATGCCCGTGACCTACGTCATCGGCGACGTGGCCGGCGCGGTCGAGAGCCCCGTGTATGCGATCCGAGCGATGAACGAGGCGATCGGCAAGCTGGACGCGCGCCGATTCGCGCCGGCCGCCGCCGGTATACCGATCTACAACACCACGCAGCCCGTCACCGATCAAGCGCCCGCGATCAAGTGGGACGGCGAATGGCACATCACGATCGAGGTGTTCCGCGATCTGGGCGCGGCGTTCGCCGCGTGCCTCGTGCTGATCTTCGTGCTGATGGTTGGCTGGTTCCGGTCGTTCGTAACGCCGGTGATCGTGATGATGGCGATTCCGTTTTCCCTGGTGGGCATCCTGCCTGCGCACGGCGCGATGGGCGCGTTCTTCACCGCGACCTCGATGATCGGCTTCATGGCCGGCGCCGGCATTGTCGTGCGCAACTCGATCATTCTCGTGGACTTCATCGAGCAGCGTCTGCGGGAAGGCATGCCGCTGGCGGAAGCCGTGGTGGACGCCGGCGCGGTGCGCTTTCGTCCCATGTTGCTGACCGCGCTGGCGGTGGTTGTGGGCGCCTCCGTGATCCTGGCGGACCCCATCTTCCAAGGGCTGGCCATCTCGCTGATGGCCGGTGAGATCGCGTCGCTCGCCATCAGCCGGATGGCCGTGCCTGTGCTCTATTTCATGGCGTTCAACCGGCAGAGTCACGACTAAGATCCCACGGCCCGGGTCGCCGCTAGAAGGTCTTTTCGCAGCTCCTCGGCTGTCCGGCGGGGACCGTACCCTGGTGTATCGCGCTGTATGCGCCACCCCTCCTTCAGGGGTCCAGCATCGACGGCGTCAAAGCCGAACTCGTCGAGAAGCCGGGTCACCGTAGCCTTCGCCAACGGGTCATCACCGGCGATCACCAAGGCCCGGCGATTCTTCGAACCCGCGGGTTGTCCGTCCGTCGTCAGCGCCGCAGCGTAGATGTGATTGAACGCCTTCACCACCTTCGAGGTCGGCAGGTGGGCCTGCAAGAGCTCAGAGGTGGTGGTCGACTCATTATCGAGCTCCGGGATATGACCATCGCGCTGCGGGTAGTAGTTGTTCGTGTCGATCACGATCTTTCCGGCCAGGGGTGCAACCGGAACCTGACGGTAGTTCTTCAGAGGCACGGTCACGACCACCATGTCGCCGGCCTTGGCCGTGTCAGCTGCGGTCGCCGCTCGCGCTCGAGGTCCCAGTTCCGCGACGAGCGCGGACAGACTCTCTGGCCCGCGCGAGTTGCTGATGATGACGTCGTAGCCATGCGCCACTCCAAGCCGTGCGATTTGGCTACCGATGTGTCCTGCTCCGATGAGCCCGATGGTCCTCATAGCGATGTCCTCCTTTCGAAACGCTCCACTGCGGAACCGAGCCCAGCGTCTTGTCCTCGCGACACAGTTTACGCATAGCCATGGGATGGCGCTCTCGGCGGCGGCGCTTGCGCGTGGTTTGCGGCGGGAGCCGTGGCCGCCCGCTCAGGCTCCCCCTATATTGACTCCATGCCGATGCTCGCGGCCATTCTTTGCGGGGCCGCGATGGCGGCCGCGTCTCCCGGCGTCCCTCCCGACGTGCCGCTGTCCTTGTGGACGAGCAGCGCTTACCCGCAGGGTCTCGACTTCGGGGACACGATGGGCATCTCGTTCGGCGATTACGACGGCGACGGCGACATCGACGTCTTCGCATGCTGGTCGGGCAATCTCTGGCGCAACGTCGCGGGAATGGACTGGCAGCTTGCCGGCAATCTCGCCACGCTCGTTCCGCCCACCGAGCGCCGCTACGGCGCTTCGTTCGGAGACTACGACAACGACGGCTTGCTCGACATCGCGACGGCGCCGCGGATTCCGGCGTGGGGCGACGACCGGATGCACTTGCTTCACGCGTCGCAAGGCGCGGGCTTCACGGACATCGCTTCGGACCCGGCGCTCGTCGACGTCCAGCCCTACGGAAATGCGGAGACGCTCTGCTGGGCCGACGTCGACGACGACGCGGATCTCGATCTCTTCGTGCCGGTGTATCCCGCTTGGTCGGGAGGTCCGGGAAATTTCTTTCTCACGAATCAGGGCCCGGAGCCCGACGGGACGCACCGCTTCGTCGAAGCCAGCGCGTCTGCCGGCTTGGACAATCCGCCCGGCACCTCGCGCCCGGAAGGGGCGCAGTTCGTGGACGTCGACGGGGATGGCGCGGTCGATCTCTTTGCCAACGGGACGCTGTACCGCAACGAGTCCTCCCGTGGCATTCCGGCTTTTCAGGCGCTTGATGAAGCCGCCTCCGGTATCGGCTTGCGCGGCTCGATCGACGAAGGCGCAGCATTCTTCGACTACGACCTCGACGGAGATTTCGACCTGGTCGTCTCGTACGTCACGGAAGGCGTCCGCATTTGGGAAAACCGGGGCGACGGGACGTTCTTCGCCGCCGAGCCCGGCATCGTCGACTCCCCGATGACCGGTCTCAATCTCGGGGTGTCCGCCGAAGACTGGGACAACGACGGCGATGTGGACTTCACCACGCGCGGGGTCTTCCGGCGGAACATGCGGATCGAGGAAGGGGCGCGACATTTCGCCGTCGCCTCGACGACGATCCCCCTGGCGGATCGGTCGTCGGCGACACCCGCGTGGGGAGATTGGGACCGCGATGGAGATTTGGACTGCGCGCTGGCGAACTGGGGCGGGACCGGAAAGCTTTACGAGAACACGACCTACACGTCCTCGACGTTGGCCGCGCCCAAACGTTACCTCCGCGTGCGTCCCGTCCGGGATTCAACGAGGGTTCCGCGCGGGCTCGAAACCGAGTACGGCGCGGCCGTGAGGGTTCGGCGATCCTCGCCCCCCAGCGGCTTCACGCTCGAGAAGTTCGTCGCGAGCGCTCACGGGTACTTGAACCAGAACGAGTACACGCTCCACTTCGCGCTGCCCGAGACCGGCGCGGTCGACGTCGCCGTAGATTTTCCCGGGCTCTCCACGGACGGCGTGTGGCGGGTCGACAAGGCCGTCAATCCATCGCTTGGCGGCCTCAATCCCGCGAACCTCCTCGATCGAGAGATCACGGTGACGCGCTGCGGCGACGTGGTGATCGACGGCGTCCGGCACGAGCCGATTCCACTCGCGCCGCCGCGTCTGTCGTCGACCGTTCCGAGAGTCGAAGGGAGCTTAGCGGAGCCGACCATGCCGGAGACCTCCGGGTCCTACGCCGGCGTCGCGTTCGACACACTCGGTGCTCGAGTGCCGCTGGCCTTGAGGGAGATCGTCCTCGACGGACAGCTCGATTTCCCCAACAGTTGCGGGGCCGGCTCGCGCAACATCGCGCTGTGGGACGTGACCGACCCCCAGCATCCCGCCATCGTTGACGGCGCCACACTGGACGAGACGACTTCGGCCCGGAACAGGCGATCGACGTTCCGCGTGGACTTTCCGCTGGCGGCGGAGCGCGTCTACCGCTTGGTGGCTCGCGTGACGGAGCTTCGCCCGCTGCCGGTCGTCGCCGGAGCGCAGGGGCTCACCGTGCGCGGCGGCCTCTCGTTCTTTCACGATGCCGGCTGCAGCGGCAACGGCGTGGTCGCCGCTGCCTTCGATCCGGTCTCGTCGGCGATGTCCTTCCGTTTTTCCCCGATCGCATCCGATACGTCCCTCGATCCCTTGACCGATACGCTTAGCGTCGGGCGCGGCCCCGACGGTCAATCGCTCCTCGGTTGGAAAGACGTCGGCTCGGCGTCTTACGGCGTGCTTCGATGCACGACGATCGGAGGGCCGTGCACACCGGGCGAGGTGGCCGCCGTCGCGACGCCTACGTACACGGATGACCTCGTCCCCGCACCCGGGGAGGCGGTGTGGTACGTCGCGCGTGCGACGAACGGATGCACGCCTCTGCCTTGAGAAGCTTCGCGGCATCACAACCGCGCGGCGCGGATGTAGAGCGGAACATGGACCTCGCGGACGACGTCCGGCCCCGGCGTGTCGCTCATGGCGTCCCATCAGGTGGACACCCAGGTGGACACCGGACGTGCATCGCGCCAACTCCCCTTCCCAATCAACGGGGTCGTCCGCTCCGCTTCATCGTATCCATGAGTCGCCCGAACTCGGGGTCGTCGCGGATGCAGTTCAGGTCGGTATCGAGCATGGCCAGCTCCCACTCGCCGTAGCCGGCCTCGATCGCCTGCCTCAGCGCAGCCAGGGCTTCGCTCTTCCGCCCCAGCACCCCGTAGGTACAGGCGGCGTTGTAGATGGTGTGCGAGTCGGTGACTTTCATCGCCAGAACCTTCTGCACTTGCTGAGCCGCGTCTTCGGATCGGCCGAGCTTTGCGTAGGCGCCCGCCAGCAGCATTCCGGCGCGCGTGTCCTCGGGCACCAGTTCCAGCTGCCTTTCCAGGATCCCCGCCTGGCGGCGATGGAGTTCGCCGGCGGCGTCCGTCCGCCCTAGCGCGTGTAGCGCGTTGAGGTACGGGACGTAGACGTTGTAGTCGTCTCCCGTCGCCGTGATGGCCCGCTCCGTCAGGTCCGCCGCTTCTTGCCAACGTTTCGAGGCGAAAAGGGCCCGCCCCAACACGTCCCAGGAGCTCTCGCAATCCGATCGGCGTGCAATCGCCATACGCGCATAGTCGGCCGCCTGTTCGAAGTCCTCTTGGGCATACGCGATCCGGGCGCGCGCGACGAACGCCTCCGGCAGCCTGGAGTCTAGCTCGAAGGCTCGATGGACGGCGGCGAGGGCCCGCTCGATCCGGCCCGGATCGCGATCCGTCAGGTAGTACATCATCCCGCAGACGTTCGCGATGCCCGCGTGAGCCAGCGCAAAATCCGGGTCGCAGCTCAAGGCCTGCTCAAACATCTCGAGCGCAAGCTCGCGCTCCTGCCGGCGCGTGTAATTCCGGCCGCGGAGGAAGTAGTCGTACGCACGGAGATTCGTGGTGGGCTTGCGCGCGATGGTGCGTTCTTCCTGGGGCGACAGCGAGATGCGCAACGCGTGGGCGATGCAACGTGCGATGTCTTCCTGTACGTCGAAAACGTCCTTCATCTCCCTGTCGTAGCGTTCCGCCCAGACGGATCGACCCGTCCTGCTCTCGACCATCTGGACCGTGACCCGCAGCCGCTGGCCGGCACGCCGGAGGCTGCCGCAAAGCACGTGCGTAGCGAGGAGCTGCCGGCCGACTTCGGGGGCCGTGACCGGCTTGTCGCGAAAGGCGACCACCGCCGCCCGCGGAAAGATCTGGAGGCTCTCGATCTTCGCCAGCTCGGTGATGATGTCCTCGGTCATGCCGTCGCGGAAGTACTCGTCCTGCTCGGCGCCTCCCAAATTCTCGAGGTAGAGAACCGCAACCGAGGTCGCCGCCTGCCCGGTAGACGACGCCGCGCCCGACGCCAACGCGTGTCGGAGTTCGCTGAGCGCGCTGCGAAGAGCGGCCATGGTTGGGAACCGCGCGCTTCGATCCTTGGCCAGCGCGGTCCCGAGGATGCTCCCCAGCTCCGCGGGAACGCGCGCGTCGACTCGATCGGCGGGCACTGGCTCGCGATTCAGGATCGCGTCAAAGACCATCGCTGCCGTGCCCCCGGCGAACGGCAACCGGCCGGTGGCCATCTCGTAGAGGACGACGCCGAGCGAGAAGACGTCGGTGCGCGCGTCGACATCCTCGCCGCGGGCCTGTTCGGGAGACATGTAGGCGATTGTGCCGACCGGCGCGCCTGGTCGCGTCAGCCTCGGTGCCTCGGTGCGGGTCTGCCCCTGGCTTATCGCCTCCGCGCCGGTTATTGACGCGGGAGCCACTTTCGCGATGCCGAAGTCCAGGATCTTGGCCTGGCCTCGCTCGGTGACGATGATATTCGCCGGCTTGATGTCCCGGTGGATGATCCCTTTGGCGTGGGCCGACTCCACGGCGTCGGCGATCTGGATCCCGAGCTCCAGCAACTCGTCGGTGGCCATCGGACGTCGGTCGACGAGATGGTTCAGCGTCCGGCCGTCGAGGTATTCCATGACAATGAAGTGGCGGCCCTCGAACTCCCCGACGTCATGAAGGGTGCAGATGTTCGGGTGGTTGAGCACGGACGCCGCGCGCGCCTCGCGCAGGAACCGCTCGATCGTACGGCTGTCACCGGACGTCTCGTCCGTCAAGAACTTGAGCGCGACGTCACGGCTGAGCCTGGTGTCCGCGGCGCGGTACACCACACCCATACCACCACTGCCGACCTTCTCCACGATGCGATAGTGGGAGATCGTGGTTCCGACGAGCGCATCGGTGTCCGCCATCGACGGCGATCTTAGGCTGCGAGGCGCGGCGAGGGCAACGAAGCCGAACGAGGTCGCCGGCCCAGCGGTCCGGCCAGGGCAAGCGGACGCATGGGATCGCCCCCGGATTCTCCGATCCGATGAACACGCTGGTGCCGGAGGCTTAGGCTCGAACCAGCACTCCCTTGCGGGAAGGGGATTTTAAGACGAATTAGAAAGGGCAGCGGATCAACGATTTCTCAATTCGTCGCCCTTTCCCGTTTACGAGAGTTACGAGGAGGGTCGTACAGTCCGAGGGTTATGGTGACACCGGTGGACACCGGAACGCCCGCGATCGTCCTGGCGCGCCTTACGCGTCGCCTCGATTATGAAAGCGATGTACTACTCGCCCGCCGTTCGATACGCCAACCGCGGGCCAGTTCAACGTCGCACCGACGCATCGGTCGCCACGACCCTTGAGTCGTCGAGCGAGAGGTAATCCGCATCTCGCGTAATGGCTGGTCGGCGCGCGAGCCGGGGCTGAGAGCGAATCGACTGGATGCTCATTCCTCCCCCGCGGGCCGTCTGTGGCGGGGACCCCTCTTCTCGGAAAGCCGGCGGTCCGCGTAGGAGGCGACCTCGACGAGCTGCTCGAGGGGCTTCTCCAAGCGCGGGTCTTGTGTGTTCTGCAAAACGATCTCCTTGGCGAACAGCATCGCGAGATAGCGCAGCTTCAGGGCGGGGCGGTCCACGATGGCACGGTACTCGCGGTGACCGCCGTTCACCTGCCAGCGTCCGTCCAGCATGCGCGAGCGCCAGGACGCTCCCGGCTCGTGCACGAACTCAGGCTCGGGAATCCCTTCGCCGGAACGGCCGCCGGAGAGTTCCTCGAGCACCTCGATATCCGCCGAAGTCGCTATCTCCCGGCCCTCGGACCGTGCGACGACGCTAAGCGAGCCCGAACGGGGCTCTGCGCCTGCGATAACCGTCGCACGGCCGGATGCGTCGTCTC
>JAYUCM010000356.1:0-3000 GCA_043740355.1 Acidobacteriota bacterium
AGCTGGATCGCGTCCTCCCGGACCTGGGTGTGAACGTGCAGGGAGACGACGCCGATGGCGTTGACCAGCTTGTAGAAGGTGCTCAGAGGGATCTGGACACGGTAGCCGACTCCTCCGACGTCGACGACGACTTCGTCCGGTCGGGAGGCGACGATGTTTCCAGAGAGTCGACCGATCATGGGTGACCGCCGCAGCAAACCTCGACCGGCGCAGGCTGATCGTACCACGACCGGACCACCGCCCGATCGTCTCGTGGCGCGGTCAGACGCCGGCCGGGAGCGCGCGTCGGCGACGCGGACGAGCTATTCCTGCTGCGTGGAGCGCGTCCGCGCGACCCGTCCCGAAAAGATGACACAGCGCGGCCGCGATGGCATCCGCGATGTCCGATCTACCGGGCGAACCGCCTCCGGCCAGGAGCCGGGAGACCATGACCTCGACTTGCTCCTTTTCGGCGCGGCCGTTGCCGGTAACGGCTTTCTTGATCGTCGCCGGGCTGTACTCGAAAACGCGCAATCCCGAACTCCCCAACGCCGCGAGCACGACTCCGCGCGCATGGGCGAGTTGAAGCGCCGAACGCGCGCTGACACCGTGGAACGGCGCCTCGACGGCGGCTTCCGTCGGGACGTGCTGGTCAACCACCGAGCGGATCGCTGAATGCAGGCGCGCGAAACGATCGGACAACGGCGACTTTTCGCTGAGCCGGATCTCCCCGCAGGCGATCAGCTCAGGCTTGTAGGGGGAACCCGCGACGACGGCCCAACCGGCGCATCGGGTTCCCGGGTCGACACCCAGGATCCTCCGGGCGTTCGTCAGGACGCGGCCTCGGAGACCGCATCGTCGTCGAAGGAGAGGTTGGCATAGACGTTTTGGACATCGTCATGGTCTTCGAGGACCTCGAGGAGTCTGAGGCACTGTCCTGCTTTTTTCGTGTCCAGCTCAACGACGGTGGTCGGAAGCATCGCCAGTTTGGCCTGGGTCGGCACGATCTTCGCCTTCTCGAGCGCGTCATGAACCTGGCCGAACACCGCAGCCGCGCACGTGACCTCCACGATCTCGTCGGCGGCCTGGAGGTCGTCGGCCCCGGCTTCGAGGATGATCTCCATGAGTTGCTCTTCGGACGCCGCGGACGCCGGGATGGAAAACTGACCCTTTTTTTCGAACATCCAGGCGACACTGTTGGGCTGGCCGAGATCCCCGCCATGCTTGGTGAACACGTGCCGGATCTCGGGGGTCGTTCTCATCTTGTTGTCGGTGAGAACCTCGATGTAGATCGCGACGCCGCCTGGACCGTACCCTTCGTAGACCACGTCTTCGTAGGTCACGCCCGGAAGCTCGCCCGTCCCCTTCATGATCGCGCGCTTGATATTGTCCGCAGGCATGTTGGCGGACTTCGCCTCGGCGATCGCCGACCTCAGCCGCGGGTTCCCGTCAGGGTCGCCGCCGCCGACCCTTGCCGAGACCGTCAACTCTTTGATGACGCGCGTGAAGACCTTCCCGCGTTTGGCATCGAGCGCGGCCTTCTTGTGCTTGATCGTGCTCCACTTGCTGTGGCCGGACATGTGGAAACCCCCGCGAAGCGTTGCAAGTCTAGCATCCGATCGGGACTGCGGCGAGCGAGGGCGGGCGGACGAGGGCGCTCTTAGAAGGTGAACTTCACCCCGATCTGAAGCGACGCACCGTCATAGCGGATTTTTCCGGCGTGGACATAGTACTTGCCGGGGTCAGTGTTCCCGTCTTTCGGCCCGGCGAACACACAGTTTCCGGGCTCGGCGCTACAGTCCGTACCTTCATGCCCGACCTTGGGTATGATGGATCCTCCGTCGATGATCCCGTCGCCGCCGATTTGAACCGCGCCGAACGGGCCGAAAGCGTCGGGGGCGGTGTTGATGATCTGGTCGCTTGGAACCGAGATGCCGAGTTCGTTGCTTCCGTTGACGGTCATGTTGAATCTGCCGCTGTAAACCGTGTATCTCGCGTCAAGGAAGGCGACCCATCGGCTCTTGAAGGAGTACTCGAGTCCTCCACCGACGTGCCATTCCGGCTCGTTCGAGATGTCGACCGTGATTCCGCTCAAAGCTTCAAACGATGTCGGCGATTCGAGTTCCTCTCCCTGAAACTGCGTTCCGGAGAGCCGTGAGAAGCCGCCGCTGGCACTGCTCAGGGCGAGCGACAAATCATTGATCGCGCCGCTCGGCTCGAACGACATGAACGTGTAGCCGACCCCCGCGCAGAGGAACGGATTCAGAACGGCCTTGGGCCGGAAGCGAATCCCCCCAGTCACTTGGATCGGAACCTGCGTGATCGTGCCTCCGTCGAGGTTGAAGATAGCGAAGTTGAACGACTGGTTGACGGGAATCGGGACTCTGTCGAACTGCGCCTGAACTTCAACGTTTCCAACGGTTCCCTTGCGGTAGCCCGCCGACGCCTCGACGTACCACAGGCGGTTGATAGCGTACGATGCGGAAAGAACGCCACCGTTCTGCGACTCGATGCCGAAGTCCGAAAGCGCGCCGGAGTCGTTCCGAGGGTCGACGATGCGGTCGTCGAACTCTCCGTTTGGGTTGAACAACGTGCGGCGGTTCCCGGAGCTGCTGTGTACTTGGTCGGTCGTGTTGTAGCCGCCAACGCTGAAAGCGAGACGAAACTTCTTCTCGACCTCTTCGGCACGGCCGGCGGTCGTGCTCACCAACAGAAGGCAGGCGGCCACGCTCGACACCAAAATCGGATTCAGTCTGCTCACCGTGTGCGGCCCCCCGGGCAAATGGATCAATGTCCCATCCGAGAATTGCACCCAAACGAAAGGTGTTTATACCGTGACGCCTTGGAACGCGTCAAGCCGGAACGCGCCGGTTTGCTGCGTATCGCCCGCGCCCCCGCTCTCCCTCAAAAAGAAAGGCCCGCCGAATCCGGCGGGCCTCCCAAGAAAGTCCCGGCAACGTCCTACTCTCCCACGCAGTTGCCCACGCAGTACCATCGGCGCTGAAGGGCTTAACGACCGTG
>JAYUCM010000357.1:0-7289 GCA_043740355.1 Acidobacteriota bacterium
GATCCCCAGGATCTCCGCGACGATGTTGACGAGGACGTCATCGGAGCCTTGGCCGACTTCGGTCGCGCCGCAGAAGACCGTCACCCCGCCGCTGCGATCGAGCTTCAGCTGGACTCCCGAGTGGGGGAGCTTGTTCCAGTAGATCGGAAGCCCCGCGCCCGAAAGGTACGACGAGCACGCCAGTCCCAGGCCCTTTCCGTGCGGTAGCTTGCGAAATCGGCCCGACCAGTCGGATCGGCGGACGACGCTCTGGATGCAATCCGAAAGACCGATCGTCTGCACGTGCATGAAGTTAGCCGTCACCGTGTCCGGTCGTTCGACGATCTTGAGGCGCAGCTCCGCCGGGTCCAAGGCAAGCGCCTCGGCGATCTTGTCGAGCTGCACTTCCTGGCCGAAGCGCGGCTGAGGCGTTCCGTGTCCGCGTTTCGGACCGCACGGCGGCTTGTTGGTGAACATCCGGCACGCTTCGAATCGGTAGCGCGGAATCCTGTAGGTCACGGTCTGTAGCGCGCCCGTGTAGAACGTGGACGCCACGCCGTACGAGCCGTACGCGCCCCCGTCGATGAACGTTTTCAGGTGCATCGCGGTGATGGTGCCGTCGTTCTTCACGCCCGTCTTGAAGCGCATCAGCACCGGGTGGCGCCCGCGGTGGCAGTAGAAGACCTCTTCCCGCGTCAGCGCGATTTTCACCGGCCGGCCCAGCACCATCGCGGCCTTGGCGACGACGATCTCGTGATTGAACGGATCGGTCTTCCCGCCGAAGCCACCGCCGTTGGGGCAGGCGATCACGCGGATGTGCGCCGCCGGCAGCGCGAGCGCGCGAGCGAGCGCGCGGTGCAGGTAATGGGGCACCTGAGTGGACGACCAGATCGTCAATTTGCCGTCCGGGTCCGGCGCCGCGATCGACGCGTGCTGCTCGATCGGCAGGTGAGTGTTTCCTTGGAAGAAGAACACGTCCTCGAAGACACGGTCGGAAGCGGCGAACGCCTCTTCGGTGTCGCCGAACTGGAACGAGACGCGCTTGTGGACGTTCCCTTCCTCGCCGTATTCGTGAATCCGCGGAGCCGGGTTGTCGTAGGCCTCTTGCGGCGTCGAGCGCGAAGCGAGGATCTCGTAGTCGACTTCGATGAGATCGAGAGCGTCGAACGCGGTCGCTTCGTCTTTCGCGATGACCGCGGCGACCGGGTCGCCGACGAACCGCACGCGGTCGCGGCAGAGCGGGTCCTCGTCTTGAGAAACCGGGAGGATTCCGAACGTGATGGGAAAGTCCTCGCCGGTGAGCACGAGCAGCACGCCGGGGAGCTTTCCGGCCTTCGATGCGTCGACCGACCTGATGATGGCGTGCGGGACCTTGGAGCGCAGCAGCTTGCAATGGACGGTACGTGGGAGCGCGACGTCGTCGGCGAAGCGGGTCTGGCCCGTGACCTTGGCGCGGCCGTCCACGCGGCGGCGCGCCCGGCCGACCGTGTTGCGCGGCGTCCTTCCGGCGCTCACTGCGGACCGCGCATGCGCGCCGCTGCTTCCTCGACCGCCTCGAAGATCTGGTTGTACCCGGTGCAGCGGCAGAGGTTGCCGGACAGAGCTTCGGCGATCTCGTCGCGGGTGGGGTGCGGGTTTTTCTCGAGGAGGTGCTGCGCCGTCAACAGGATCGCCGGCGTGCAGTAGCCGCATTGCGAGCCGCCGAGGTCGGCGAAGGCGTCCTGGAGCGGGTGGAGCTGCCCGTCGCGGCGGGCCATCCCCTCGACCGTCGCGATCTTCCGCCCCTCGCAGGCGGCGGCGACGACCAGACACGACAGGACCGGCTGCCCGTCCAGGAGGACGGCGCACGCGCCGCATTCGCCGAGCTCGCATCCGTGCTTGGTGCCGGTGAGATCGAGGTCCTCCCTCAAGACCTCGAGCAGGGTCTTGTACGGAGCGACCGCGGCTTCGACCGCCTCGCCGTTGACGGTGAGGGAGAGATGAAGGAGCGATTTCACGCGGGTCTCCTAGCGGACCCGCGCAGTTTACTGCACCGCTAGTAGCCGCCGCCTGTGGAGATGGCCGTCACGGTCCCGCCGAGGGGATCGAAGGTGATCGCGCCGATCGTGGCGCCCGTCGAATCTTTGACAGCCGGCGCAAGCGCTGCTGATATGCCAAGTCCTGAGGTCCCTTGCTTCTGGACCTGGAACGTCAAGCTGACGATGACCGCGGAGGCATTTGCGACCCCGTTCCCCGCACCCCCTCCAAGCTTGCTCACGCCGACGACGATGTCGGAAGCGTCCCCCATGGCTGGGGCGACGATTGCGGTGATCGACTGGCCGGCGAAAGCCTGAAGTGCATCACCGGCGACGGCAGATCCGGTCACGAACTTGAGGACGGTCGGATCGCCGATCTTGACGTCGAACGCGAACGAGAACATGTCGAGGGTGACGTCGGGTCCGTAGATGACCGCCTGAACCACGACCCGTCCGCCGCTCGTCGTCTTCGGGACGAGCTTGATGAGATGTAGCGTCCCCGCTGGCGTCCCGCTCGGTGTGAACTGTGCGCTGAACGAGGAATTGCTGCCGCCTCCACAGCCGTAGCCGAAAAACGAGAACGCCATGATCGAGGCGGCGATGAATCCGCGCCTCGCGAACACCGGCAAGCGAGAGCTCATGATGCTTCTCCTTCCGACGGAGTGGACGAACCGGGCGGGGGAATGATAGTCCCGCCCTTGCGATGACGCCGACCGCCGCGGCGCCGCTTGCGCCCGCTCGGGGACGGTTTGTCCCCCTGTTCCGCCTCCGTCACCGGGACCACGCCTCCGCCGTAACGGCCCCTGTCGGTCTCGTCCTCGACCGCGACGTGCGTCGGGACGGAGGGAAGCGCGGCGAAGAAATAGTTGTCGTCCCACACCGGCGGAAGCTTCGGAGAGCGTGCGGCGGCGATCGACGCGGCGGGGGGTGCGACGGCCGCCGGCAGTTGGACCGTCGTCGCGGTCGGCCCGGGCCCGGCCGCGTGCTCGCCGACACCCACCTTGCGACGGCCGCGCCCTCCGCGGCGCCCGCGGCGGCGCTTCCCGCGCCCCCCTTCGACCGGCGCCGGGGCGTCATCCGCCTCGTTCGCTTCGAACGCCTCGATCGCAGCCGGCCCCGCCGCGGCGACGTGCCCCGCGACCGTCTCTGCCCACGCGATCCTCGCGGCGGCGAAGTCACCTCCGAGCACCGGGGCCAACGCGTCGAGCATCGCCATCGCGCCGCCGAAAGCCGGTCGGCGCATCAACGCCAGCTTCGCGCCGCGCCGCATGGGTTTGAGCGGAACCATGCGCCGGAGCGCGCTCAGCGCCTGCCGGGTGTGCTCTTGATCCTTGCGCGCGATACGCAGGCGCACCGCCATGGGCCTCAACGCCTCGTCGATCAGCGTGCGCTCGTCGCGTCCGTCCCGCTTCGGCGGTGTCGTCGGATCGAGCGTCCAGCCTAGACCCGGCGCGACCTCGGCGAACAGCAACGCAGCGAAGATCTCGCCCGGGTAGACGTCGCGCCCTTCCTTCCATCGGGCGTCGATGGCATCCAGGAGGGCGAAGAGGACCTTGCGCTCCGGGCCGACGTCGCGGTAGGTGCCCGCGAGCTCGGGGACGATCACCTCGAAAACACCGGTGTCGAAGGTGAGCTCGAACGAGCGCCGGCCGGCGCCGCTGCGGCAGAACCGGTTGAACTCTTCGAGGATCCTCGGAGCGGCGGCCTTCGGAATCTCGGATCGCGTCTGACGGAGCGCCGCGAGCGTTTTTTCCTCGATCGTGAAGCTCAGTCGGGCGGCGAACTTGATCGCGCGGAGGATGCGAATGGGATCCTCCCTGAAGCGGACGACGGGATCGCCGATCGTGCGGACCAGACGCCTCCGCAAATCGCCCAAGCCGTCGGCGTGGTCGATCACCGTCTCGGCATTCACGTCGTAGAACAGGGCGTTGATCGTGAAGTCGCGTCGGAGCGCGTCCTCCTCCGGCGTGCCGAAGACGTTGTCGTCGCGGATGAGCAGGTCGTCCGCGTCGTCCGCAACCGTAGGCTCGGCCTCGGGCTCGGCGAGGTCGGGAACGCCATCCGCGGCGTCGCGCGCGCGAAACGTCGCGACTTCGATGATCTTTCCGTTCTGGAAGTAGACGTGGGCGAGGCGGAAGCGGCGCCCGATGATGCGGCAGTTGGAGAAGAGCCGCTTGACCTGCCGCGGCGTCGCCCCGGTGGCGATGTCGAAGTCTTTCGGGCTGAGATCGAGCAGCAGGTCGCGCACGCATCCGCCGACGAAGTACGCCGGGTAATTGAAGCGCGTGAGCCGCTTGACGATGCGGACGGCGTCCTGGTCCAGGTCTTTGAGGGCGACGGGATGATGGACGACCTCAGGGCCGCGATGGACCGGCGGCGGGGAGGGCCGCGGCGCCTCGGCGGCAGGGATCGGGGGGGCGTTCGTCGTTTCGGGGCGCAGGCGTTTCGACCCACGCGCAAGAAGAGCCTTGATCTTCTTCAGAACCATGCAGGAGAACTATAGCCCACGGGCGCGTCGCCTAAGGCCGGGATGTGGGAATTCCGGGCGCGTAGGCCCTCGTTGTCATTGAAGCGCTGCCCTTCGTTGAGTATGTTTCCGTCGTCATGCGCGCCAAAGACCTGATGAACACCGACATCGTGACGATCCGCGAGGACGCCTCCGTATCGCAGCTGTGCGACGTCATGCAGGCGGCACACGCGAACGGCCTTCCCGTGTTGAACGCGCAGGACGAGCTCGTCGGGATCGTCACGGAGGACGATATCCTCTACGGGACGATGGGGGTGTTCGACAAGAACGGAAGCACGGTGCTCGTGCGCGACATCATGACGTCCCCCGCGATTTGCGCGACCGAGGACACCGACGTCGTCGAGCTGAGCCGGATGCTGTCGGGCATGCGCATCCACCGCATCCCGATCGTCCTCGACGGGCGGGTGTTGGGGGTCGTCACGGCGCTCGACGTCGTACGCGCGGTCGCCGAAGGGGCGCTCTCGTGAGCACACCCTCGAGGGTCATCGCACTGCTCAACGCACTCACGCACGGAGATCTCGAAGCGATACGCGCCAAGCTGGCCGAGGCGCGCGGGGCCTGCGAGCAGCTCGGGCACGCGGAGGTCGCCTCCATCGTCGGCGAAGCGCACGGCGCGCTGGCGGACGGCGATTTGAAGACGTACCGCAAGAAGGTCGAAACCGCGGTCGCCAAGCTCGGCCATCTGCGTTGACCTTGCCGGCGCGCGCGTTCACCGTCGCGGCCGTGCAGATGCGGTCGACGGACGATCGTGAGCGCAATCTCGATGCGGCCGAAGGCTTCGCCGCCGAGGCCGCCGGCCGTGGCGCCGACGTGATCGCGTTTCCCGAAAACGTCGCCGATCTGCGTGTGGAGGGCGGTTTGGGACCGCCAGCCGAGGCGCTCGACGGTCCGACCGCGCGGCGCTTCTCCATGATGGCGGTGCGTCACCGCGCCTTCGTCCTCGCGGGGACGATCGCACTGCGGAACACGCGCGGCCGCAAGAGGTTGAACGCGTCGATTCTCTTCGCGCCCGACGGCGCGGTCGGCGCCGTCTATCGAAAGATGCATCTGTTCGACGTCGCGATCCCGGGGCGCGCGGTATTCCGCGAATCCAGGAGCGTCGCGGCGGGAGACAAGCCCGTCGTCGCATCGACCTCTCTCGGGACCTTCGGCCTCTCGATCTGCTATGACCTGCGTTTTCCAGAGCTGTACCGGCATCTCGCCATCGCGGGCGCCGAGGTGCTGTTCGTGCCGTCGGCGTTCACCGCGTACACGGGGCGCTCCCACTGGACGGCGCTTCTCCGCGCGCGGGCCATCGAGAACCTGGCGTACGTCGTCGCGCCTGCGCAGTGGGGGCGGCATCACGCCGGACGCAGCTCCTACGGGCACACCTGCGTGGTCGACCCCTGGGGCCGCGTGGTCGCCGAACGCGCGCGCGGCACGGGGGTCGTGATGGCGCGCATCGACCTGACGCGGGTCGCTCGCCTGCGCGTCGAGCTGCCCGCGCTCCTTCACATGCGGCGGGAGCTGCTGGGCCGCCGGCCGTCCTCGGCCTGATATCCTTCCCGCGTTATCGCGAGGAGCGACCGCCATGTTCTGCCCCGTCTGCCGCGATGAATACCGTCCCGGATTCACGCGCTGCGCGTCTTGTGATGTGGCGCTCGTGGAGGCGCCGGAGGCCGCCGCCGCGCCGCAAAAGGCCGCGCCGATCCTGGCCGAGGTGGCCGCCGAAGAAGCCACGGCCAATTTCTGCGGATTCCTCACGCTCGACGAGGCTCGCCAGGCTCGGGACAAGCTCCGCGAAGCAAGACTGCCGGCCGAGATCCTGATCAAGGACGCCCCGGGAACGGTCACCGACGCTCCCGCGCACGAGGAGTTCTGGCTGCGCGTGAGGCCCAAAGATTTCCGCGCGATCGTGGGCGTCATCGGTTTCGAGCCCGTCGAAACCGCAGACGCGGACGCCACGTTCGGATGCTCCGCGTGCGGCGCGATGGTGCATGGGTCGGACGACGCGTGCCCCGGTTGCGGTCTGCGGTTCGAGGAATGAGCGGGCGGCCTCCCACGACCGTCCTGTTCGACGCGGGCGGTGTGCTCCTCGATCTGGACTACGCCTTCTTGAAACGGCTCCTCGAGGCCCGCCACGTCGCGACGACTGTCCTTGCGCTTTCCGCGAGCGAGTCGCTCGCCCGTACGGCGATCGACCGCCGCGTCCGCGAAGGTGGGCGCACGAGCGAGGCGTGGCGCGACTACTTCCGCATCCTGCTCACGCGCGTGGGCACGCCCCCGGAAGGCACGGAGGAGATCATCGATACACTGGCCGAAGCCCACGCGCGCGTGGGACTTTGGACGGTCGCGATCGAGGGGGCCGTCGCGACCGTGCGTGCCCTGAAAGAAGCCGGGCACCGGCTCGGGGTCGTCAGCAACGCCGAGGGACGTGTGGAACGTGACTTGGACGGCGCGGGGTACGCGGGGCTGTTCGAGACGGTCGTGGATTCCCACGTCGTCGGCGTCGAAAAACCCGATCCCGAGATCTTCCGCATCGCGATGGAGCGGATGAGCGTCGCGCCCGAGTCCGCGGTGTACCTGGGCGACGTTCCGGCTGTGGACGTCGCCGGGGCGCGTGCCGCCGGGCTGACGCCCGTCCTGCTCGATCGGCACGACCTCTACGTGACCGCCGACGTTCCGCGCCTTCGATCGATCGCGGAGTTGCCGGCCTGGCTCTTGTCATGGGGTCAGGTCTCCCATTGAGAGTTGGGGTCAGGTCTTAAATTGAGTCATTCGCGTTACGC
>JAYUCM010000358.1:0-7279 GCA_043740355.1 Acidobacteriota bacterium
TCGCTCGTCGTCGGGACGCTCGCGGAGGAAGGGGCGAAGGCGATCGGCGCGAACGCGCTGTTCTGCCGGGTCGCGGCCTTCTACCACGACATCGGCAAGATCCGGAAGCCGGAGTACTACATCGAGAATCAGCGCGGCGTGAACCCCCACGACCGCCTCCAGCCCTCGATGTCGGCGTTGATCATCTCGGCCCATGTGAAGGACGGGATCCGCATGGCGCGCGAGGCGCGTCTTCCCGAGCAGATCGTGGACATCATCCCGCAGCACCACGGCACGCGGCTGATGACCTATTTCTTCGAAAAGGCCAAGAAGCAGGCTTCGCCCGGGAACGACGTCAACGACGACGATTTCCGCTATCCGGGGCCGAAGCCCCAGACCAAGGAAGCGGCGATTTTCATGCTGGCCGACGGGGTCGAGGCCGCCGCGCGCACGATCGACGAGCCGACCCCTTCGAGACTGAAGGAAATGATCCAACGGATCGCCGGCCGCATCGTCCTCGACGGGCAGCTCGACTCCTGCGACCTCACCTTCGCCGATCTCGACAAGATCGAGCACGCGTTTCACCGGGCGCTGGTCGGCATGTACCATCACCGAGTCGATTATCCGGGGTTCGACTTCGGGCGCGGGAAGTCGGAGCGGCCGGCGGGCGAGGTTCGACCGTTTCGCGGCAAAGCCTGAGATGAACGTCGCGATCGTCGCGAGGCAGCGGGCCCGGCGCGTGCCCGCCGCCCGACTGGAAGCGTTTGCCAGGCTCGTCGCCCGAAACGCTCCGCCCACGAACGCCACCGGCGTGTCGATCGTCCTCGCCGGGGACTCGAGCGTTCGGCGCCTGAATCGCGACTTTCGCGGCAACGACGCGAACACCGACGTGCTTTCGTTCCCGTCCGGCGTCGAGGAGCTTCCCGACGGGACACGGCCGCTCGGCGAGATCGTCATCTCCGTGGCGCAGGCCGCGCGCCAGGCCGCGGCGGCGGGGCACTCGCTGGACGTAGAAGTTCGCCTGCTCGTGATCCACGGCTACCTCCACCTGCTCGGCTATGATCACGAAGTGGACGACGGTACGATGATGCGCTTGCAGGCGCGGCTCGCGAGCACCCTCGTCCCGGCGGCGCGCCGGTGAGCGTCCTACGCTTCGGCGTCGCAGCCGGCGGGGTCGTGGCCCTGCTCCTGCTCGACCTGGCGCTGTCGATCATGACGCTGGCCGCCTCCGCGCTCTCGCGCGTCGCATTGCGCCGCATGAACGCCGAATCCGGCAACCGATTGCCGTTCCTCGACGAGTTCAAGACCGTTCCGTCGAGCCACCGGGCCGCGATTCACGCGCTCCGCCAGCTCTCGCTCATCGGCGCCGTCTCACTGTCCGGCTCGATCTCCGCCGCCGCGGGCTGGCCCGGGGGTTGGTGGGGCGGCATCGCCGCCGGCGCGCTCGCAGGAACGCTTCTCGTCGAGACGGTTCTCGCCCGCCTGTTCGCGCTCAAGGATCCGCGCACGGCCCTGCGTCTGACCGCCATTCTCGTCCGCCCCGTGCACGCGCTGACGTACCCGGTGCTCGCCCCCGTGCATGCGGCGTTTCGTCGTTGGGCCGGCACGATCGCGGAGGAAGAGGGGAGCGAGGAGGACGCCGACGAGGACGTCGAGGCGTTCATCGAGGTCGGCGAGCGCGAGGGGATCTTGGAAAAGAGCGAGGGGAGGATGGTTCGCGGCATCGTCGATCTCGACTCCACCTTGGTGCGCGAGATCATGACCCCGCGCGTCGACGTGGTCGCGCTTCAGGCGAAGGCCTCGTTCGCCGAGGCCCGCCGCGTGGCCCTCGCGGCCGCTCACTCGCGGTTCCCGGTGTACGGCGAGTCGATCGACAACGTCGTCGGCATCCTCCACGTCCGCGACCTACTGCGCGCCTGGGAGGAAGGGTGGGGGGATGGCGAAATCGGCGGGCTCGTCCGCCCGGCGGTGTTCGTCCCGGAGACCCGAACCGTCGCCGAGGTGCTCGCCGAGATGAGGACGCGGGCGCACGCCGCCCTCGTGGTGGACGAGTACGGGGGATTCGCGGGGATGGTGACGCTCGAGGACCTCGTCGAGGAGATCGTCGGCGAGATCCGCGACGAGTACGAGCGGGAGGATGCGACGCTGACCGCCGAGGCCGGAGGGGGGTGGCTCGTCTCCGGGGCCGCCCACGCGGAGGAGCTCGAGCGCGTGTTCGGCGTGGACCTCGGCGAGCGGGACTACGACACCGTGGGCGGCTTCGTCACTGCGGCGCTCGGACGCGTTCCCGCGAACGGGGAGACGTTCGAGCACGGCGGCCTTCGCGTCGAGATCGTCGACGCCGACCCGAAGCGCGTGCGGCGCGTGCGCATCCGCGCGGTCCCACGGGGCGAGACGTCCGTGAGGCGGGAATCGTGAGCGGAAAGGCGGGGCACGTCGCGCTCGCCGGGTGGACGAACGTCGGGAAATCGACGCTCCTCAACCGGCTCATCGGCGAGAAGATCGCCGCCGTCGCGGACGTACCGCAGACGACGCGCCATCGGATCACAGGGGTCCTGTCGCTTCCAGGCCGCGGACAAATCGTCTTCGTCGACACGCCGGGCTTCCATCACCCGCGGGAACGGATGAACCGGGCGATGATCGGCGCGGCGCGTGAGGCCTTGACCTCGGTCGAAGTCATCCTCCTGATCGTCGATGCCGAAAGCGGAGCCGGGCGCGGCGACGCCGAGGTCGCCCGGATGATCGCGGAGACGGGAGTCCCCGGGCTCGCCGTCCTGAACAAGATCGACCGCGTCCAACCGAAGTCCAAGCTCCTCGATCTCATGAAGAAGGCGGTCGATCAGTGGGGCTTCGCCGAGGCGATCCCCGTCTCGGCGACGACCGGGAGCGGATGCGATCTGCTCGTCGAGCGCGTCCTTCACCACCTACCGGAGGGGGAGCCGCTCTTCCCCGAGGATTTTCTCACGGATCAACCCGAAAGGGCCCTCGCAGCCGAGTGGGTGCGCGAGAAGATCCTCCACCGGATGCGCGAAGAGATCCCCCACGCCGCGGCCGTCGTGGTCGATCGTTGGGTCGAACGCGCGGACGGCCTCGTCGAGATCGAGGCGACGATCTTCGTCGAGCGGGAGTCGCAGAAGGGGATCGTGATCGGTAAGGGCGGCTCCGTGCTGAAGGAGGTCGGGACCGAGGCCCGTGCCGATATCGAGAAGCTCCTCGCGCGCCGGGTTTTCCTCGCTCTTCGTGTCGAGGTCCGGCCCGATTGGCGCAACGACCCGCGCGCCCTGGGGGAATTGGGGATCGGATAGCTTCTCGGTCCTACCCGTCCGGCCTGCTATGATTCGCGCTTCGTGAGGCAGCGTCGTGACGAAGCGTACGTGCTGGGCACGAACGAGCTCGGAGAAGCGGATCTCATCGTGACCCTCCTGGCCGAACACTACGGGCGCGTGCGTGGAGTCGGCGCCTCGGCACGCAAGAGCCGCCGCCGGTTCGGCGGGGCCTTGGAGCCGATGACGCGCGTCGCGGCCTCGTGGGTCGAGCGCGATGGCCGTGAGCTCCACCGCATCGAATCGCTCGAGCCCGTGCGTTCCTTCGCCGCCATGCAATCGGATCCGGCGTGTCAGGCGGCCTGCGCGGTGCTCAGCGAGATCACGGCCGCCGTCGTGCGCGACGAGCAACCGGAGGCGGCGACGTTCCGTCTGCTCGGGGCGGTACTGCCCGCGCTGGAGGGCGGGCTGCACCCCTGGCTCGCGGTGCGCTACGTGGAGTACTGGACGCTGAAGCTCCACGGTGTGCTCCCCGACCTGGCGCACTGCTCAGTTTGCGGTGAGCCGGTAGCAGGGGCCGCCCCGCAGTTTGCCGTCGGCGGGAGCGGGTTGCTGTGCAGGCGCTGTCCCAAGCCCCAGGGTGCCGTCGCGTTGCGTTCCGGCGACCTCGCGGCGCTCGTCGCGATCGACACGCGTCCGCCGCACGCCCTCGGCGTGCCGAAGGACGCGGCCCGGCCCTCGGGCGGATTGGCGACGCTCCTGCGCGGAACCGTCGAGGCCTTTGCCGAACGCAAGTTCCGCTCCTACCGGCACTTGAGCGCGGCCACCGCCGCGTCAGGATCGAGCCGATGAACTTCCAGCGCCTCCTGCTGGGGATCCAAGGCTTCTGGGGCGAGCGGGGCTGCGTGCTTCAACAACCCTACGATATCGAGGTGGGTGCGGGGACGATGCACCCGGACACGTTCCTTCGCGTGCTCGGTCCCGAGCCGTGGAAGGTCGCGTACTGCCAGCCGTCGCGGCGCCCCGGCGACGGGCGCTACGGCGAGAACCCGATGCGGGTGTACAAGCACTATCAGTTCCAGGTCATCCTGAAGCCCTCGCCTCTCGACGTGCAGCGGGTTTACCTCGACTCGCTGCGCGCCTTCGGCATCGATCCCTTAGAGCACGACATCCGCTTCGAGGAGGACAACTGGGAGTCGCCGACGCTGGGGGCGGCGGGCGTGGGCTGGCAGGTCCTCATGGACGGGATGGAGATTTCGCAGTTCACGTATTTCCAGCAGGCCGGTGGCCGCGAGCTCGCCCCGATTTCCGTCGAGCTGACCTACGGGATCGAGCGGATCTGCATGTTTTTGAACGACATCAAGAACATCTTCGACATCCCGTGGAACGACGCCGGAATCACCTACGGCGACGTCCGCTGGCGCGAGGAGGTCGAGCATTCGATCTACTCCTTCCGCGAAGCCGACGTGACCTTCTTTCGCTCGCAGTTCGAACGCTGGGAGCAGGAGGCGGCGCGCGTGATCGCGATCCCGCTCGTCGTTCCCGCGCACGAAGCGGTGCTCAAGTGCTCGCACCTCTTCAACGTGCTCGACGCGCGCGGCGCTCTCTCGGTGACGGAGCGCGCGGCGTTCATACAACGAATCCGGAGGTTGGCCTGCCTGGTCGCCGACGCTTATGTCGCTCAGCGGGAAGCGGCCGGATTTCCTCTGCTGTCGCGCGCGACGCGATGAGAGAACCTCTCCTCATCGAGATCGGCTGCGAAGAGATCCCGGCGCGGATGATCGGCGCGGCGGCCGAGGATCTGCGCCTGCGGGCGTCCGCGATCCTCGATCAAGCCGGGATCGAGCACGGCCCCTCTCGAGCCTGGAGCGGGGCGCGCCGCCTGGCGGTTCGCGTCGAGGACGTTTCCGGGACGCTACCGGGGAAGGACCAGCTGATCTTGGGGCCTCCTGCATCGGCGGCGTTTCACGAAGACGGCACGCCGTCGCCGGCAGGCTCCGGGTTCGCGAAGAAACAGGGGATCGAGCCGGGGGCGCTCCAGAAGATCGAGACCGAGAAGGGCCTCTATGCCGGATTTCGGCGCACGCTGGCGGAGCGCACGCTAGCGGACGTGCTCGCCGCCGCCCTCCCGGCGTCGATCGCCGCGATGACCTTCCCGAAGACGATGCGGTGGGGGACGGGAGCGCATCGCTTCGTTCGTCCCGTGCACTGGGCGGTCGCCCTGCACGGCGCCCGCATCCTCGATCTCGAAGTCTTGGGCGCGGCAGCCGGACGGTCGTCCGACGGGCATCGCTTCCTCGCCCCCGGCCCCGTCGTCATCGAGCACGCCGACCGCTACGTCGAGGCGCTTCGCGCCGCGCGCGTGCTCGTCGATCCCGAAGAGCGACGCGCGGCGATGCAACGTGCGCTCGAAAGCGCGGCATCGGAGTTGGGGGGCGAGCTCGTTCGCGACGACGCGCTCCTCGACGAGGTCGTCGAGCTCGTGGAGTGGCCGGGGGTCGTCGCCGGGCGCTTCGATCCGTCGTTTCTCGATCTTCCGCAGGAGATACTCGTCACCACGCTCAAGCACCACCAGAAATCGTTCTCGGTGCGCGGGAAGGACGGTCTGCTCCCCGGGTTTCTGTCGGTCGCGAACACCGATCGCGACCCGGCCGGGCACGTGAGGCGCGGCAACGAATGGGTCGTCGTTGGCCGCCTCGACGACGCCCGGTTCTTCTGGGACGAGGATCGCAAGCGCACGCTCGCCTCCCGCGTCGAAGACCTGAAGCGCGTCACCTTTCACAAGAAGCTCGGAAGCTACGAGGACAAGGCGAGGCGGATGACGGCGCTCGCCCGAGCGATCGCCGACAAGGTCGGTGCACCCGGGGTGGCCACGGAGTTCGTCGAGCAGGCGGCGCGGTTGGCGAAAGCCGACCTCGTCACCGGCCTCGTCGGAGAGTTTCCCGAGCTGCAGGGCACCGTCGGCGGGCTGCTCCTGCGCGCGGAGGGCGTAGGGGCAGACGTCACCGCTGCGGTCGCCGAGCACTACAAGCCCGCCGGCGCCGACGATTCGGTCCCGTCGACCGCAGCGGGTTGCATCGTCTCCCTCGCGGATCGGCTCGACACGATCGCCGGACTGATCGGGGCGGGGGAAGCCCCCACCGGATCGCGCGATCCCTTCGGCCTGCGGCGCGCGGCGAGTGGGGTGTTTCGGATACTGGCTGAGCGCCAGTGGCCGCTCTCGATGAACGACCTATCGGAGTGGGCCGCAGACGACATGAAAGTTTCCGCTTTCCTGCTCGACCGCCTGAACAGCTGGCTCGTGGACCGCGGGTTCACCCCGAACGAGATCGAGGCCGTTCGTCGGCTCCATGTGAGCTCCACGGATTTCGACCGATGGTCCCTCGCCGCGATTCTCGCCCGCCTCGAGATCGTCGCGACGCTGCGGGGTCGGAGCGACTTCGCGAAGCTCGTCGAGCTGACCAAGCGCGTGGACAACATTCTCGCGAAGCAGCCCTCCGTCGAGGGTCACGCGCCCTCCGTGTACGAAGAAGCCCACCAGAGCGCCCTCACATTGCAACGCGCTCACGATGCCCTGCGGTCGCGGGTCCTGGCCGCCTCGGCGGCAAACGACTTTGCGGCCGTCATCGATCACCTGAGCGGCCTCGTGGGTCCGGTGGCCACGTTCTTCGACGACGTTCTCGTGCTCGACCCGGCGAACCCCGGTGCGACGCGTTGGCGCTGCGAACTTCTCGCGAACGTACGGGCGACGGTCACCCGCGACTTCGACATCCGCGAACTGGCCGGTCAGGCCGACGCGAACCGTTAGGAGGCCTCGTGGACAAGCTCGTGTACTTCTTCGCGAAGGATCAGGCCGAAGGATCCGCCAAGATGAAGGACCTTTTGGGCGGGAAAGGGGCGAACCTCGCGGAGATGACCGCGATCGGCATCCCGGTTCCCCCGGGATTCACGGTCTCGACGCGCGCTTGCAACCTCTATTTCGAGTCCGGCCGGAAGATGCCGGACGGTCTCGAGGAGCAGGTGTCCGAGGCGCTGGC
>JAYUCM010000359.1:0-18274 GCA_043740355.1 Acidobacteriota bacterium
GCGCTCGCGCACGTTCGGGAATTCGACCGCCTGAGGGACGGGGCGCTTCGTCTTCGCGATTTCACGAGTCAACTCGTTCTGCGCGGCGACGATCTGCTTGATCGCCGCGTGACCGCGGCCGATCGCCTCCAAGATCTCGGCTTCGGAGACTTCGTTCGCGCCCGCCTCGACCATGACGACGGCCTCGGCGGACCCCGCGACGATCAAGTCGAAACGGCTGGTCGCAAGCTCCGCGTAAGTCGGGTTGATCACGTAGCGGCCGTCTTGCGTCATGCCCACGCGCACGGCGGCGATCGGGTTGGGAAACGGAATGTCGGACACGGCGAGCGCGAATGAAGCGCCCGTGAGCGCGAGGATATCGGGGTCGTTTTCCTGGTCGGCGGAGAGAACTAGAGCGATGACTTGCGTTTCGCACGCCCATCCCGTCGGAAACAGAGGGCGTAGGGGGCGGTCGATGAAACGGGAGGTCAGCACCTCCTTCTCGTTCGGCCGTCCTTCCCGGCGAAAGAATCCACCGGGGATCTTCCCGGCGGCGTAAGTGTTCTCGCGATAGTCGACGGTGAGCGGGAGGAAGTCGACGCCCTCCCGGGCACTCTTCGCGGCGCACACCGTCACGAGGACGACCGTGTCACCGCACCTCACGGTGACGGCGCCGTCGGCCTGTCTCGCTATCTTGCCCGTCTCGACGATGAGGGGTTTCCCTCCGACATGGATCTCTTTACGTCGTATCAACGCCTTGGCCTCCTGCCGTGCCCGCTAGCCGTCTGCGCCGCGGTTCGTCCGCAAGCGTGTTGAGGGCGGGAGGGACTTCCTTGGTCCCTTGGTTCTCTTGCTTCGTGAGTTTGATCCGGTTTCGAGGGGGCGAGACGCGGCCCCGTGTTCGCGGCATGGCGAGCAAAAGCCTACTTGCGGATGCCGAGTCGCGAGATGATGCGCTGGTAGCGTTCAAAGTCTTTGCGCTTCAGGTAGTCCAATAACCGGCGTCGTTTGCCGACCATCTTGATGAGTCCTAGGCGCGAGTGATAGTCCTTGGTGTGCGACCGGAAATGGTCGGTCAGCTGCTCGACGCGCTTGGTGAGGATGGCGATCTGGACCTCGGGGGAGCCCGTATCCGAATCGTGCGTTCGAAAATCGTGGATGACGTCTGTCTTGCGGGCGAGATCGAGAGCCACGGGCATCCTCCTCCGGAGCCGTCGTCGTGCGCGAACGGCCCAGATGGGTGAACTCGACGATTGAACTGCCGAAAATCGCCCGGACGATATCACACGCGCCGGCGGGACGACAACCCGCGTCACCCGCCGGACGTCTGTTCTGTCCGGGGAAGGACGACGCGAGGCCTGAGCGTCCCCTCGCTCGCGTGGCCGACGCCTAAGAGCCGCCCTCTGTCGTCGCGCACGGCAGTTAGAGCCGCATCCTGAACGTGAGACGCGGCGACTATCACGATGCCTCCGGCGATGAAACGGAGCGCGTCCGCCGTGGAAGCCAGCGCGATCGAGGGCAAATGGAGCGGCATCGCGTCGAGGGGGATCAGCCGGCGACGAACGGCATCGCTCCATGACGATCGCTCCGGCGGGAGGGTCAGCGCGTCGTCGACGCGCAAGGGGCCGATCGCCGTGCGGCGCAACGACGCGACGACCGCTCCGCAACCGAGGGTGGCACCGAGATCGCGAACGATCGCGCGAACGTACGTTCCGGTCGAGACGACCATCGCGTAGCTCCAACGATCCGGCGTGTCGGTGGGCGCGAGGTCGAGCCGTTCGACGCATACTTCGGAAGCCGGCGCTTCGACGACGACCCCGAGTCGTGCCAACCGGTACATGCGTGTGCCCCCGACTTGGCGAGCGGAAAACGCGGGAGGCACCTGCGCGTGGCGGCCGAGATGTGAGGCCGCGCCGGCGAGCACGGCGTCGGCGCCCGGCAGCGGTCCCTGGTGCCGGTGCACCACGTCCCCCGAGAGGTCGTCGGTCGTCGTCGTGACGCCGAGAACGAGCGTCCCTTCGTAAGTTTTCGGTGCGTCGGGGAGGAAACGGGCCAGGCGCGTCGCACGGCCGAGTACGAGCAGCAGCAGCCCGGTCGCGGGAGGGTCGAGCGTCCCCGTGTGACCCACCCGGCGCGCCCCGGTCGCGGCGCGAACCGAAGCCACGAGGTCATGGCTCGTCGGCCCGGCGGGCTTGTCGAGCGGAAGCAGCCCGTCCCAGTCTTCGCTCACCCGGCATCTTCCGGATCGCCGTGCGCGCTCCCGTTGTCCCTTGTTCGGAGCTCCTGGATGATCGCCTCGACACGCGAGCCGCGCTCGATCGTGGCATCCGCGACAAAACGAAGCGACGGCGTGTACCGCAGGTGCGCCCGCTCCGCTAAGGCGTGGCGCAGAAACGCGGCGGCGTGGTTGAGCGCGGTCACCGCCGCGTCGCGCTCTCCTTCCGTCCCCAGGCGCGACACGTAGACGCGGGCCTGCCGGAGATCGGGGGAAAGGTCCACGCCCGTCAGGGTCACGAACCCGACCGACGGATCGCGCACCTCCCGGATCGCGTCGACGAGAACGCCTCGAATCTCCTCCGAGACGCGTTCGTTGCGGCGACGCGTCACGAGAGCTCCTCCGTCCAACCGCGTGGGCCGCCGTCCGATCCCTCGAGGAACTCCCGTCCCGTTTCGATCAGGTGCCCCGGGATCTGCCTCTCCGTCTCGCGGATGACCGTCTCGAAGAGGTTCTCCAACACGTCGCGGCGGGATGCGATCGAAACGACCGCGACGCTCGCGCGCTGCCAGAGGTCCGCGCCGTCTTCGATCTCGCATAGGGCCAGGTTGTGGTGGGACCGAAGACGGTCCTTGACGGAGCGGAGGACCTGTCTCTTGTCCTTGAGCGACCGCGATTGCGGCAGGTGAATCTCGACGGTCAGGAGCCCGATCGTCACCCGCTAGAGGCTCTGCACGGCGACCTTTTCGACCATGAAGAACTCGAAGACGTCGCCTTCCTTCAGATCGTTGAAGTTCGCGATGCCGATGCCACACTCGAACCCTGACTTCACCTCGCTGGCGTCGTCCTTGAACCGGCGCAGAGATCCGACCTTACCGGTGTAGATCACCACGTTGTCCCGGATGAGGCGTACTTCGGCGGTGCGCCGGACCGTGCCTTCGGTGACCATGCAACCGGCGATCACACCGACCTTCGGGACGCGGAAGAGCTGTCGGGCCTCCGCCTGGCCGAGCACCGTTTCCTTGGTGGTCGGATCGAGGAGTCCGATCATCGCCTGCCGGATGTCGTTCACGACGTCGTAGATAACGTTGTAGAGGCGGATCTCGACTTCTTCCCGCCGGGCAAGATCGGCCGTCGCCCGGTCCGGACGGACGTTGAATCCAACGATGATGGCGTCGGAGGCCAAGGCCAGAAGCACGTCCGCCTGCGTGATCGCGCCGGTCGATGCGCGGAGGATTCCGACGCGGATCTTCTCCGACGGAATCTCGGCAACCGCCTTCTGGAGCGCTTCGAGCGAGCCCTGCACGTCGGCCTTGATGAGCACCGACAGTTCTTTCACGCCGCCCTCCGCGATCTCGCGAGAGAGGCTCTCGAGCGTTCGGCGCGACGACTTCGCCAGCGCGGCGACCCGCTGCTTCTCCTTGCGAAAACCCGCGATCTGGCGGGCCTTCCACTCGTCGGTCACCCCCTGAAAGAGGTCTCCCGCGGTGGGCTCGCTGGCAAAACCCATGACTTCGACGGGCGTCGAAGGACCGGCCAGGAGGATGCGCCGTCCGTGCTCGTCGGACATGGCGCGGACCTTTCCGAACGCCGATCCCGCGATGAAGGGGTCGCCGATACGAAGCGTACCGCTCTGCACGAGGATCGTCGCGACGATGCCGCGCGCCCTATCGAGCTTCGCTTCGAGGACGACGCCGTTCGCCGGCTGGTCGGCGGCGCACTTGAGGTCGGCGATGTCCGCGACCAGGAGGATCATCTCGAGGAGCTCTTCGATCCCCGTGCGCTTCTTCGCGGAGATCTCGCACGCCACGATCTTGCCGCCGTATTCCTCGATCAGGATGTCCTGGTCGGCGAGCTGCTGCTTGACGCGGTCCGGACGGGCGTCCGCCTTGTCGACCTTGTTGATCGCGACGACGATCGGGACCCCGGCGGCCTTTGCGTGGTCGATGGCTTCGACGGTTTGCGGCTTCACACCGTCGTCCGCGGCGACCACGAGCACCACGATGTCGGTGACGCGCACACCGCGAGCTCGCATGAGCGTGAACGCCTCGTGGCCGGGCGTATCGAGGAACGTGATCTTGCGTCCCCGCTCCTCGACTTGATACGCCCCGATGTGTTGCGTGATCCCACCGTGCTCGCTGCTGACGACGTTCGTGGCGCGAATCGCGTCGAGCAACGACGTTTTCCCGTGATCGACGTGGCCCATCACGGTAACGATCGGCGCGCGGGAGACGGGGACGCCGGAACCGGTTGCCGCCGTCTCGACGTCCGGGACGGCGTCTTGACGCTGCTCATCCTCGAACGAGATGATCGCCGCGTCGGAGCCGAACTCCTTCGCGACTTCGATGGCCATTTGCGGGTCGAGCGGCTGGTTGATGTTTGCGAAGACGCCCCGCGTCAAGAGCTTCGCGATGACGTCTTTGGATTTTCTGTTCAGCTTCTCGGCGAGTTCTTTCACCGTCACCGACTCCGAGAGCTGAATCGACTCCGGTACCGGAGGAAGATCCGGTTTCGGCCTCGAGGGCGGAGGCGGAATGTCGAGTCCCTTCGCGCGTGCACGGCGCGATTCACGGTCGGCCGACGGCGTCGCACGGCCGGGGGCCGGAGGTCGGACCGCCCCCGGAGCGGGCGGACGTCCGACGACGCCCGGGGCCGGTGCGGCGGCACGCGGGGGCAACGGACCAAGTCGCGCAAGATCCCCGGCGCGTGGGGCCGCCGGTGGGCGGCTCGGCGGGATGCTGCGCTGCCCGTAGCCGCCGGGAGTCGTAGCTCGGGGAGGTACCAACTTCGGAACCAGCCGCTTTGCGGCGAACACACGGGGGCGCGGTGATCCCGTCGGACCGAGTGCGGGCGGCGTGATCGCCAGAGCCGGCTTCGCGGTCTCGGCCGGAGGTGCTGCCGCTATCGGGGTAGGCGTCGCCGCTTCGGCATCCACCTCCGACTCCGGCGCCGCCTCAGCCTGGCGCACCGGCTCGGCCTCGACGATGGCAGGGGTCGATTCGGCCACGGCATCATGTGGAGGTGCGACCGCGACGCTGTCGTCGTTCGTCCGTTTCTCGTCGAGCAGTCGCTTCTTTTCGACGGCCAGCGCGACGGACAGCCGTTCCCGGACGAGGCTCGCGGTGAGGTCGTCGATCGAGCTGAGGTCGGAGTGGACCTCTTTCCCAAGACGGTCGAGCAGCTCGACGATCAGAGCGCTCTGAACCCTGAGTTCCTTGGCGAGCTGATAGACGCGTACACCCGGCATGCCTGCTCCCGCGGCCCCTCGCCGCTTGCTACTCGGTCGCCGTATCGTCCGGGGGCGTTTCCGCGGACGCCTCTTCGGCGGCTGGCGAGACCTCTTCGGCCTCGTACTCCTCTGCGCGGGCCTCAAGAGCCTGCTCGGCCGCGTCGTGAATCTCGATGGCTTCGTCCTCGCTGATCCCGTCGATCGACGTGAGGTCCTCGAGGGACGCCAAGCAAATCTCTTCGATGCCGCGGAATCCGGCGTCGAGCAAGCGTGCCACGGTGGATTGAGCGATGCCGGGGAGGCTCGAAAGTTCGCGGCTGGCCTGCGCCATCCGCTCCATCTCGACCTCGATCTCGGCCTTCTTTTCCGCCTCGCTCTTGATGTCCAATTTCCAGCCGACCAGCTTGGACGCCAGGCGCACGTTCTGACCGCGCTTGCCGATCGCCAGCGAGAGCTGATCTTCGGAAACGATGACCTCCATCTCGCGAGCCTCGTAATCGCGCACGGACACGCGATTGATGGACGCAGGGTTCAACGCGTGCCGCACGTAGAGCGCAGGATCCTCGTCGTACTTGACGATGTCGATCTTTTCGCCGCGCAGCTCGCGGATCACCGCCTGCACCCTCGAGCCTTTCATGCCCACGCACGCGCCGACCGGATCGACGTCGCGATCCTTCGAGCGCGCCGCGATCTTCGTGCGTTCGCCGGCATCGCGTGCGACGCTGACGATGATGACGGTCCCGTCGTAGATCTCCGGAACCTCCATCTCGAAGAGCTTCTTGACCAGGAGCTCGCTCGCGCGAGACAGGGTCAGTTGAGGGCCCTTTCCGAGTCGCTCCACGTTCACGAGCACCGCGCGGATCCGGTCTCCCGGGTTGTAGTGCTCGGCGCGGGACTGTTCGCGACGGGGGATGATCCCTTCGGTCCGCCCGAGGTCCAAGATCATGTCGCCTCGATCGAACCGCTTGACCTGGCCGGTCAGGAGCTCGCCGATCCGATCGCCGTATTCGCGCCAGACGATCTCGCGCTCGGCTTCCTTCACCTTCTGGTAGATCACTTGCTTCGCCGCCTGGGCGGCAATACGAGTCAAGGGAACATCGATGTCGTCCTTGACCGTCTCGATCACCGCTCCCAATTCGGCATCGGGCCGGATCTGGCGCGCCTCCTCGACTGTGATCTCGATGTGCGGGTCCATCAGCTCATCTTCGGTGACGACGGTCTGCTTCGAAAAAACGATGAAGCGTCCGGAATCCCGATCGAAGCGAGCGCCGAAGTCCTCCTTGCTGTGGAGGTATTTTCGTGACGCGGCCGCGTAGGCCTCCTCGACCGCCTGAATGATCACGTCGGGGTCGATGCCCTTCTCGCGGCCGATCATTTCGATTGTCTGATACAGCTCGTTGCTCATGGGTCGATCACCCCTCCACCGTCGACAGCAAGCCGGCCGACGAGGCGTTCCAATCCCCGAAAGCATCCTGTCCCAGGCGCACCCTCCCGACGATCGGTGCACCCGAAACTCGCGAATGCTCCGCTGGGACCGGAAGACTATAGCACGCGGTTTTCACGCCCTGTTCCGTCGGCTTCCACCGAGCGTAACGTCCTGCTTCATGAACACGATGCGGTCGCGCGGGATGCGGATCGGCGCTCGCTCTCCGGCGATCGTGACGGCGTCGGTCTCGTGGGTCGGGGCGAGCGTGCCGCGGAGCTCTCGGAGCTTCCCGTTGTCGTCCCGGAATTCCAACCAAACCGGGCGCTCGGCGTTGCGACGCAGATCATCGTCGGTCCGGATCGGACGGTCGATCCCCGGCGAGGAGATCTGAAGCTCGTACGGTGCATCGAAGAACGAGAGATCCTCGATCTGATCTCCCAGCGTGCGGCTGAAGTTCTCACAGTCGGCGAGGCCGACCCCGGGCAACCCTGGGCGGTCGATATCGATCCGGAGCAGCGAGTGCCGGCCCTGGCTATGGAAGACGAACTCGACGATTTCGAGCCCTAGTGTCGATGCGACGTCGCGGGCGATGCGCTCGACCTCGGCGAGGATCTGCTTTTTTTCGTCGTTCATGATTCCATCAATAGAAAAGGCGGGCTTGCGCCCGCCCTTCGGCGAAACACGGCCCGCACTTTAGCCGAATTCACGCGGGACCCGCAATCTCCGGCGTCGTGCGCAGCCTTCAGCCCCCCAATCGGGTCGCGAGCTGTCGAAGCGCGACGTTGTCGGGGTAGCGCCGCAGGCCGTCGTCCAAGACCCGCCGGGCTTCGACCATCCTGCCGGCGCGTGCGAGCGCCAAAGCCGCGCCGACATCGGCGTTGGGCCCGGCCTGCGCGGACTCGCGAGCCTCGCGAAACGCCGCCACTGCCCGGTCGGTCTCGCCAAGTCGATCCCACGCGGCGCCGACGGCCATCCAGCCTTCCGCCTCGCGGGGCGGGAATCGGTCGGCCCAGGCGAGAGCCTCGCGCGCCTCGCCGTTTCGTCCTTCGGCCGCCTCCGCCGAGGCGAGATGTCCTAAGTACGTCGCGTTCTCGGGCTCGATGTCGGTCGCGCGCCGAAAACGGTCGATGGCGGATGCGTGCTCGCCCCGAGCGAGGGCCAACTGTCCGGAAAGATCCCAATACGCGTCGACCTCAGGATGGATCGCCAGCGTCGACGTCAGAAACGGTTCCAACGAAAAAGGTCTTCCCGCACCCGATTCAATGCCTTGGAGTCGGAGCGCGATGCGAACCAAGAGCGCATCCTCGCCGAGCGCCTGCCGATAAAGGGTCGCGGCCGAGGTTGAATCGCCCGCCGCCTCGGCGAGCCTTCCCTCCACCGCGTGGCTCACGGCTGCGGACATCTTCGGGGCCCAACGCGCTGCAGCGGCAGCGGCGGAGTTCCGGTCGCCGGCCAACAATTGCAGCTCGACAATCCAGAGCAGGCTCGACGGCTCCATCTCGCCGGGCAGGCGACTCCACCCTTCTTCGAGCGCGGCCGAGGCTTCCGAGAGTCGGCCGTCGTGCGCCCGCGCTTCGCTCAGCATCGCGTAGGTCTTCGCTCGAGGCTGGCGTTCGTTCGCGAACAGGAGCTCCGCCTCGGCGTCGCGAAAGCGACCCTGGCGCATGTACGACACGGCGAGGTTTCTGTGGAAAAAATACTGGGTTTCGGCCACGCCGGATTCGGCGGTCGGACCGCGTGCGGTGACAGCGTTCGCGGCGCCCGCGGGAACATCGTCCGAACCTCCCACGTAGCCCAGCGCTCTGAGGTTAGCCATCATCTCGCGCATCACCTCGGGATCGGTCTGGACAGGAGCGGCGTGCATGAGCCGCGGACCGATGAGCTCATACGACTTCGTCGTCAACGGACCGCGACGTGCGAGGAGGCGAGGGTCGAACGCTCCGGAGATGAGCCTGCCCGGCATGTCATCGGCAAGCGGCAGGCCGGCGATGTACAGCAGTGTGGGGGCGATATCGAATATGCTCGACGGAGGAAGCTGGACGGCGCGGATTCCCGGGCCGTGGAGCGCCACGATCCCCCAGTCCCGGTGCCACTCCTCGGGTTGGCCCCTGATGGACGGAGAAAAATTGGGGCGATCGTCGCCGGTGCGGAATCCGTGGTCCGACAGGATCATCGTCACGGTCGGACTTCCGGCTGCGCGCACCAACTCCCCGAGCCGCTCATCCTGCCAAGCGTAGAAATTGGGCACCGCTTCGTGGAATCGGGAATACTCGGCGCCCGAGACGAAAGACATCTTGGGTGGAAGGAAGTGCTGGAAGCCGTGCCCCATCATGTCGATCGCCTCGTAGTACACGGCGACGAACGCGACACCCGCACGAAGTTGGGCAAGCGCGATGTTGTGATAGGTCCGGGCTTGAGCGAGCACGCGCATGACGAATCCGACGGGATTATCGACTCGAGTCTTATCGCCTTTCTTCGTTGGCTGGGCGATGTCGACGAGGGCGGCGCGGTAATCCACCTCGGTTACCGGGATGATGCGCGCGACCTCGTCCTGCGTGATCTGATCCGCGCCGACGAGGAGGTCGGTTTGTCCGGCAAGAACATCGGTCGGGCTCGCCACCCCCGGGAGCCGTGACGCTGCCGCTGGTCCCGAGCGGCTGACCGCCGCGGCCAGATAGTCGGTGACGATCGTCCCCCGAATCGCTTCGGCCGGAAACGATGCCCACCAGCCGATCCAAGCGGAGGGCCGGTCGAAATCGCCGAGGATGTTCCAGAGCGCCTTGACCTTCCTGAAATCGCTGGTAATCGGGTGCCGTTCAGCGGTTTTCGGGTCCTTGACCAGAAAATCGGCGACGCCGTGCTCCGTCGGCGCTTTTCCAGTCGCTACGGTCGTCCAGAGGAGCGGGGAGAACATCGGATCGTTCGATCGAAGATTCCCGGAGGCTCCCTCGCGAACCAACCGTGCGAGATTCGGCATGCGGCCTGCGGCGATCAACGGCTCTGCGGTGCGCCAATCCGCACCGTCCCAGCCGACCACAAGCACGCGCCCGAGGGCTTCGTGCACTAGAGCTCTGGCCTCGTCGTTCCGCCGCTTGCGAATCACCTCGTCGCCGATCGTGCTGCGCAGCGACAGCGATTCGGGCGTGATTCCCGCCCCGCGAAGAACGGTCGCCAAAGATCCCTCGACGCGCGCAGGCTCGGAGATCAGCGATTCGACATCGGTGCGCGTCGCCGCATCGTCCAAGACCCGTCGAGCGAGCCCTGCGACTGCCGCCTCCAGCCCGTCGCGACGAATGTCCGCCGCGAGCTGCGGCGCAAGCGCGCTTGCGAGGGCGTACGTCAGCTCCAATTTGAAGCCGAGCGTGCTCCCCTCCGCAGTCTTGAGCGCGATATCATCCGCTACTAGTTCGCCCCTCGCGGCGATCGTCGGAAGTGGGGAGAACGGAGGATGAATCGCCCAGCCCGCGGGAACGATTCGAGACGACCCAACGCCGATCCGCCCGGAGGGGATGCGTTGAATCGTCGCGGCAACGACGGTAGCCAGGAGGGCCGCCACGGAACCGACGATGAGCAGGAGCTTCGCACGGCGAGCGGACGGCATGATCGCGATTCTATCGCGCGAAGGCTAGAATCTCCCCCCCCGCGCGGTCGTGGGCAGGAAGGGAGACCCGTGAGAAACCGATGGATGGGACGACTCTTGGTGTTCGCATTCGCGACGGGGCTCGCCGCGACCGGCGCGATGGCGCAACAGGCCAAGATGTACGGCACGGTGGTCGACGAGACCGGAGCCGGGGTTCCGGGCGTGAAAGTCATTCTGAACCCCGTGGAAAAGGGGGCGCGTGTCGAGGTCGTCACCAAGGGTAAGAAGGGCTCGTACTTGATCGGGATCATTCGACCCGGCCGGTATGCCGTGAAGGTGGACGCGGCCGGTCTCGCGCTCGTCAGCGTCAAGGCGGAGGCGACCGGACCCAACGACTACGATAAGAAGGAATCGAAGTGGAAGATCGACTGGCGCGTCCGTCCCGACAAGGCGACCGAGATCCAGGTCGAGGACGGCATGGAGATCACGTGCGATCTCGTCGTAGGCAAGGCTACCGAGATCACAAGCGCGTCGGGGGAGAAAACGGTCGCTTCGGGCGACCAGGCGTACGCGCTGCTTGCCCAACAGGTTCAGAAGGGCGATTGCGCAGGCACGCTCCCGCAGATCGAGAAGTTCACCGTGGACAATCCCACGCACGCACGGTCGTTCTACTTGAAGGGTTACTGCGACGCCGTCCTCGAACGAGACGATGACGCGCTCTCCGCCCTCGTGAAGTCCCAGGAGCTGGACCCGAGTTTCCCGGGGCCGAACACGCTCATCGGCAAGGTCCACGCGCGAAACAAGCGCCTTCCTGAGGCGGAAGTGGCGTTCAGGAAAGAGCTGGAAGGCAGCACTGTTCCTCTGGAGATACAAATCGACGCGTTGCTGAGTCTCGGTGCGGTACAACGCGACCAATCGAAGGACGCCGATGCCATCGCCACGTTCGAGAAGGCGATCGCGGCAGCACCGACCCGGCCGGAGGCCTACGTCGAGTTGTCGGCGTTGTACGCGAAAGCTGGTCAAACCGACAAAGCTGCAGCCATTCTCGACAAGGCCAAGGAAGTCGGCGCGGACGATCCGCTCGCGCTACTGAACGTCGGCATCTCGTACTTCAACAAGAAGGATTACGGCCACGCGGAGTCGATGTTCCGGCGCGTCACCGAGAGCAAGGGTTCCAACTCCGATCTCGCGATGGCGTATGGGCTTCTCGGAAAGCTGCAGTTGCGAGACGGCAAGAACGCGGAGGCGATCGCGTCGTTCAAGAAGTGCCTCGAGCTCGATCCCGCCGGGCGTCTCGCCAAAGAGACTGAGGACGTACTCAAGGCGCTCCAACCGAAGAAGAAGTAGCGGACGCCGGCGCGCGCGCCGGCTCCTTTGCGCGAAGTGAGAACGGAACGGTGCGTCGCGCCGGCGGCCCCTCGCCATGAGCCAGTCCCGCGGCGAGTCGCAGTGCGTACGCGCCGGGCGTCAGCGACGCGGCGTCGATGCGGGCGACCGCGCGGTACCCTCCGCTGGGCTCCTTCCCGAAGAAGAGGATCTTCGTCGGCAGCGCCACCACGTGCCCTTCGGCGTCGGTGATGTTGACCGAAAGGTCGAGCTCGGGCGGCTTCTCGCCGGCTTCGGGGAGCCCCCTCAGCCAGAAGAGAACCAGAAGGCTGCTACCGGTCTCGAAATCGACGTGGGTCGCGGGGAGAATGCGTGCGCCGGGTTTCAGCACGAGCGGATCCACCTCAGCCGGGATCGACGGACGGCTCAACAGCGGTGCATCCGTCTCGTTATCCGCGCTGAGGACCACGCCCGCGAACGCCGGAACGGTTCCATTCGCTGGCGGCGGCACCGCAACCGTCGCCGACCACGACGCCAGTTGAGGCGGATCGCCGAGACGAACCGAGCCCTGGACCTCGTAGATTCCCGGGAGGAGAGAGAGCCGCCCTTCCACACGGAACGCGTTGCGGATCGCGGCGACCCCTTCTGGCTTGACGCGGGCCGTGAACGAGCGCTCGTAGCGATCCACGATTTCGCCTTCGACCCGCGCCACGAGACGGAACTCTACGTCCAACGCGGCTCCTCCCTGCGCGTCCGTCGGGAGCTGGATCGGACCCAACGCTTCGATGACGACCTCGACCGGGACTTTTTTTGGGTCGATTCCTGGGAGCGGGAGCGCGATGCCGCGGGTTGTCAGCGGGCGGTACCGATCAAGGCTTTCGATCATCGCCTCGCCGGCGGCGGGTGCCCGCTCAAGAGGTGTGATGTCGCTGAACCGACCCCGCCGGCTCGTGACGATGTTGCCGGGGCTTTTCACCTTGATGAGGAGCTTGCGATAGCGATCCGCGGCGCGCGTCACTTGCACGCGGCAGGAAATCCTATAGAAACGAGTGGACTCCTCCTGGATCGCGTCGAACGCCTTTGAAAGATTGGTTTGCGCGAGCAACCGCCCTCCGGTCTCGGCGGCGATCACGCCGAGAAACTCGCGGCGTGCGGTGGCCGAGCTCGACCCCATCGACCGCTCCAGCCCGAAATCTTCGAGCGTGTTCTCGTCCATGCCGAGCTTGCCGACGGCGACACGCCAGTCGATCTTCTCGCTCGCGTCCCCAGGTGCAAGGTCGTTGCCGATGTCGAGCGAGTAGACCGTGACGCCGTAAGCCGCGAGTGACCGGATCAACCCTCGAAACTTCAGGGTAAATCCTCCGGCCCCGGTTTTCCGATCCCCCGCGGTCGTCATGGCGAACCCGGGTGAAGCGAGCACGAGCACGCGTCTTCCGGGGAGCCCCCGAAACAGGGATGCGAGGCTGTTCAGCGAGTCGTAAACGCGCTCGCGCTGCCAGTCCAACTGCTGCGATGCGTTCACCGAGAGATTGGCCAGGCGTCCCTTCATGAGCGGCGTGGATCCGGTGGAGGAATACGAAAGTACCGATTCGGCGATGTCGTCCTGAAGGCTCGACGCCGCCATCCAACTGATCTTGTCGATTCCCCGCACGATCTCATCGGCGTTCGACGTAACCCCGGAGACGGCGCGCAACGTCAGGTCGAGCTGATACACGGCAGCCAGATCGTCCGGCCTCAGGTGGGAACGGACGAAGCTCTCCGCCGCACGCTTCGCCTGATTCATGCGTAGTGCGGTCGACTCACCCAGGGCGTCGAAGACCAAGACGAAGCTCCGGCGTTCGGGCTCCGAGGGCGCAGATACGAGCTTCCCAGGAGGCGCCGCCGGCTCCGATTGGGAAGACGGTGCCGTGTGTTCATGTTCCGCGCGACCCACCTGGCGATTCGGCAGGCCCCACTCATCGACGGCGACGATTTCCATCGGCGATCCGTCCTCGAGCACTTCGAACTCATCCGGACCGAGACCGCTCACAATCGCACCCTTCTTGTCGCGGACGACGACGTCGAACTGCGCAAGTCGCACCTCGACGCGTTCGACGGCGGGGACGGTCGGGGGATCCGCCACCAACAGCGATCCCGCGACGAGAACGGAGATCGTGACGAGCATTGGACGCATCGCGCGAGGATTCTATCGTGACCACCCTACAACCGCGAAAAATCCATGAATTCCAAGGTCTCCAAACAATTGGATTCAGTTCTAAGCGAAAGTTCGTGAGGGCCCCCGCCGCTCAGAGTTAAGTACCTACAAACAAACGTGTTGACGCCGCGACTCAGTCACCGCTTGACTGGCACTAGAACTGCTTCAATATTGCTTTCTCGACGGGCGGCGAGCCTTCATTCGACTCGATCCGCCATGGGCAACGTCGGCGAAGGCCTCGGGGTTTGGTGTTTTCTCACAGCAGTTTTTTCGATCCAGGAGGACTTGTGATGGCTAAGAGAGGGTCCAGGATCCTGTTACTCGCGGTTGCGGCGCTTCTTGCGTCGCTGACGGCGTGGGCGCAGTCATCCACCACGGGCGTCATCGAGGGCCGCGTGCGCGATCAGGCCGGGAATCCTGTCGCGGAAGCATCGGTGAGCGGCGCCGCCAATCGCGCGCCGTCAACTACCGTCACCGACAGCGAGGGCCGGTACACGCTCGCGAACTTGCCTCCCGGCACCTACAAAGTGAGGGCCGAAGCACCTGGCAAGGCGGCCATCATCCTCGACAGTGTCGTGGTCAGTATCAATACCCGCACGCGTGTGGATATCACCATGGTAGCTGGGCAGACCGAAACGGTGACGGTCACGGCGGAAGCGCCGTTAGTTGACACCAAGTCGGTCACCACGGGCGGCAACTTCAAGGTCGCCAATTTCATCGACCAGATTCCGGTCGGCCGCAATCTCGCCGCGACGCTGACGCTCGCTCCCGGCGTGGAGAGCGGTGGAGGCACCGGCGCTGGCAACTATTCGATGTCGGGATCATCCGGCCTCGAGAACTCGTACATCGTCGATGGTGTGAACATCACGAGCACGGGGTACGGCGGCATCGGCGCCTTCAATCAGGTGTTTGGGTCGCTCGGCACCGGCGTGACCTACGATTTCCTCGAGGAAGTGCAAGTGAAGACGGGAGGCATCGACGTCGAGTTCGGACAGGCGACCGGCGGTGTCGTGAACACGGTTGTGAAGTCCGGGACAAACGAACTTTCGGGTTCTGTCGGACTCTACGCCGGCGCGCCGATCAACGAGTACAAGCAAGTGGATCTGTTCGTCGGTGCGGTGAATTCCCAGAAGGGAAGTTGGAGCGACAACGCAAAGTACGATCTCGGGCTTTCTATCGGCGGTCCGATGGTGAAGGACAAACTGTTCTACTTCCTTGCGTACAACCCGGTCATTAGCAAGGACTCCGCGGCCATTCAGGACATCCCCCTGCCGCAAATCAGTACGCTTGATCCCTCGCTCGCTCCGCTGGCTCCGTTCGATCCGACCCCTCAGTATCCTGCCGCGTTGGCGGGGCTTCAGACTCGCAAGCGCACTTCGAACAATTACGCGGCGAAATTGACCTGGTACGCCAACCCGAATCACCGTCTGGAACTGTCGGCGTTCGGCGATCCGTCAACGGGGGACTTGGGCGTGCAGCGGTTCTCACTGCGGAATATCGACTTCGCGCAGGGCGGCGGCCTTTCGGAGATCAGCTACGGCGCCAACAATTACACGTTGAAGTACGACGCCGTCTTCACGCCGACCGTCTTCATGCAGGCGCAGCTCGGCCGACACGACGCCAAGTTCGAAGAGACCTCGGCGCTGAACAAGTCCCGTTACGACGACCAGCGCCAGCTCCGTTGCTTCTTGAGCCCAAATTTCTGCGCCACCGGCCAATCTCGCGACAACGCCGCGACCTGGCGCAATGGTGGCGTCGGGTTCATCTCGAACTCGAAGGACGTGAACGACCAGTTCAAGGCGGTCCTGACGTGGGTTGCAGGAAACAACGAGTTGAAAGGCGGTGTCTCCTACGATCGCATTCGCTACACGGATCGCCAGGACTATACGGGATCCAATATCCCGGTGAAATTCGGCGCCGATATCGACGGCGATGGCAGCTTCAACACGGGGGGTGTCACGCTCAACACACCCTGCGTGGGTGGTGGAGCTGACACGGCAGACTGCTTCGTGCTTCTCGACACACGCGGCGGCGTCGTAGCGAGTCTGCGGCAGACCACCACCGGAGCGCTTCGGTTCCGCACGACGCGCGGTCGCTACAGCCCCAATGCGGGACCGACGCAAACCAATGACCTGGGAGTCTTCCTCCAGGACACGTTCACGTTCGCCAAGAACTGGACCCTTAAGGCCGGCGTCCGCGCGGGCCAGCAGGAGATCAAGGGCGAGGGCGATTACACGCTCCAGTACTACCTCTGGGATGGGAATCAGATTCCTGTTACGAAGACACCGACGAACCTTCGTACGACTACGTCGGCTCCGGCCGGTACGTATAAGTTCGACTGGGCGTTCGCGCCCCGAGTCGGCCTGACCTGGGACACGAAGGGTGACGGTCGCAGCAAGCTCTACTTGAACGCGGCCCGCTATTACGAGCGGGTTCCGAACGATCTCGCAATTCGCGCTCTCTCCAACGAAGCGGGGTTCGGGACCGTGACCTATAACTCATGGGACTTGAACGGCGAAACGGGTGGGATCGTGGGCGCCCCCGACTGGCAGAGCGCCCGCGGCCTCGGTGCGTTCCGCGGTGGACAGACGAGAGTCGAGGACGGGACCAAACTCCCCTATGTCGACGAGTACGTGCTGGGTTGGCAGCAGGAAATGGGGCGCGATACTTCCGTCGAGCTTCGAGGGATCTATAGGGAGCAGGGCCGGGCGCTCGAAGACGTTCAGTTCAACTCCGTCGAGGCGACCGAGAACTACTACGCGGGCTATTACTTCGGCGCCTACTACACGCTCGATACGCTTCCGTTCCCGAACGACCCGACGTTTTGTTCCTACAACAATCCGACGGGGACCTGCCAGGCCGATCCGGCCGGTACGATTCAGGGCTCTGCATTCGGGGAATACGTGCTCGCCAACCCCGGTGAGAACACGTCAGCCGGGTTCCCGAAGGCGAGTCGGAAGTACTACGCTCTCGAAGCGATCCTCAACAAGCGCTTCGGCGACCACTGGCTGTTCTACGGGAACATGCGGTTCGCGCGTTTGCGCGGCAACTACGAAGGCCTGTTCCGCAACGACAACGGGCAATCGGATCCGAACATCTCGTCGTTGTTCGATTTCCCGAACTCCCCAATCCTGGCGGGTCAGTTCCAGGCCGGTCCCCTGAATACGGACCGTCCTTACTCCCTCAAACTTTTCGGGTCCTACCGTTGGGACAACGGACTCAACTTGGGCGCAGCGCTCAGCGCCGCTGCGGGTACGCCTCGCACACCACTTCTTGCCCACCCCAATGGCTTCTACCAAAACGCTGGTGAAGTACCGGGAGCGAGTCCGATCTACTACTGGTACTCGACGACGAACTGCACGACGGCCGATCTTTGCCGCACAACCGGAAGCGCCGACGAATTCTTCCGCGATGCCGGCGCGGTGGGACCGGGGCTCTTCGGTTCGTGGTCTTTCCCTCACCTCTTTGATTACACAAAGGTGGGGCGCGGAGCGAACGGACGAACCTCGACCGAGACTTCGCTCGACCTAAGCCTCGGCTGGACCAAGTCGTTCAACCGCTGGGCGACGCTCTCGCTGGGCGCGACGGTGTTCAACGTGTTCAATTCTCGCGAGACGAATGGATTCGACGACAACGTCGAGCTACAGGCTGGTGTCACCGATCCGGACTATCTGAAGGCCACCGGGTTCCAGAATCCACGTAGCCTCAGGGCCTACGCGAAGTGGAGCTTCTGACCCTGAACTAGCTCGTTCATCCGGTTGTCACGGAGAGGGCGCCTCGGCGCCCTCTCTTTTTTTTGCGCAACGACGTAACCAACAATTACTCAAGCAGTTGCACTCCCTACTGATCGCGTCTCGACGCGCCGCAAGATATTCTCCGGATTCTCTTGCAGCGAGCCAAAACGTTGGTATGATGGCCGACGCTTCGCACGGGAATGGGTTCAGAGAACCTTGACGTGACGAGGCCCCATCGGGGGTCCCGCCGCTCGATTCTCGTTCGATGTTCTTTGAAAACTAAATAGAACGTGCCAGCCTTGCAGAAGCTGAAGTTTGTGCTTCGTTGTGCTCGCAGCCGACGTTGAAAACCGACGATCGGCTCGGGCGATCTTCAGTCGTAAGTGTTCCGGTGCTCGCACCGGTTCCAAATATCAACTGGAGAGTTTGATCCTGGCTCAGAACGAACGCTGGCGGCGTGCCTAACACATGCAAGTCGAACGCGAAAGGGGGCAACCCCCGGTAGCGTGGCAGACGGGTGAGTAACACGTGGGTAACCTACCCGGAGGTGGGGGATAACCCTTCGAAAGGAGGGCTAATACCGCATGACAC